>NZ_JALJES010000011.1:0-271377 GCF_023242525.1 Pseudomonas sp. MWU12-2319 | reverse complement strand
CCCAGCCTATCACCTGTTCTGGATAGGCCCCCCCACGAAGACTATTCCCTTTCACTTGACTGAAATTTCCTAGAAAATCCCAACCCGTTGCTTCTGCCCATTTCGATGACTAGTCTGCATCCATCACCGTAAATTCGGTGATACGGACGTGCAAGTCCGGACTGGTGAACGAGCAATGACACCTGACCAAAATCTCAGAGACTTGTCTCTGAGATGCCGCGTTATGGTGGCTGTGCGTGGGAGATCTTCGGATCTGCCGGGATTTTGCTCCGATAACCACCGGTCTTGCACACCTGCGTACAGCTGCCACCCTACTTCGCGTGCAAGCGAAGCGTGGTTGCTCCCCATAACGGTTAACGGAGTATCACCATGTTCAAGATCACCCCCAATCCGCCTGTCGCGGAAGACCTCAGTTCCCCAGCATTCCGGCTCGCTGCCGAGCGTGCCTTCGCTCACTACGAATTACCCGCGACTCGTATCAGCCCCCGGAAACGGCAATCACGTAACACCGAAGAAACCCTGCTCCATATTTATGAAATACTCCAAAGCGCCTCGGCGACCGCCTACGAATCGGCGGACAATCTCCAGGGCTCGCAGCGCAAACTCGCCTTGGGGACCGTGCACTTGATCGATATGGCGCAACAGGAAATGGATGGGCTGCTCGATGACCAACAAGCAGTAACCACCTGATGGTGTGAAACAGCTCCCCCGCACAACCGTGCGGGGGGCAGCGGATTCATAGCCTTGCCCTCACTTCGAAGCTAACTCGCAAAATCAATTCGTCCCAGTAACGCCGATTTTACTTCCAATTTACTGTCTAAATCCGCTACAAGCACATGTAGATCCTAATCGACTTATCCTATGTTTCCATCCCACAGGCCCTATTGCTTTCTCATTGAAAAAGCAATGAAGCTCCCAACTTTCCTTTGGGGGTTCCCTCGCGCCTGAGCATCCATTAACGCGACTTTCGGACTGAGGACACCAAGCGCACTTGAGTCACCACCATCCAAATTTATCGAGCGTCCGGGCGTGGCATTCAAACGGTCGAGTCTATTTGTTACTTCGGCCCACTCCGCGAGAGTGAACCCCGGAGAATTATCGCCTCGTCCAACACCCAGACCAATCACAAGCCGAGTACGAGCATCCTTGCCTCCCGATTCAGCAGGCAAACTAATAGCCGATCTGTTATTGGGTCTGTTTGCGTGCACCAAGTATCCTGGTATATTTTTTTCTTCAGAGAATTGAAATTTTGGATCATCCAATTTATCTGAAGTAAATGCCACCGACCCACCTTCCGCCAATAAAGGTCCTGTATAAATAAATGAAGCATCATCCATTGTCAGCTGCACATAATCATCTTTATATTGGTCCGGCAAAGCCACTGACCTTTTGAGCTCCCCACCCACTGAAATAGGCCCGATCGACGCCCAAGCAGGGGCATTGGCGTCGGCTCGCCGACCCGCATTATAGAATCCTGAATTAATGTAAGCCGTAAACTCTGAGTGCGGACTCCCAATCGCAGCGTTCAAGCTATCGGCCGTGCTTGATTTTAATGGAATAGGCCCATCCCCTCCTACGATCTTGCTTTCATATCTTGAGTCTATGGACAAGTAAAAAAGTGAGCGTGCACCTACAAAATCGCGCGTAAGGGAAATACCTATTCGCTCAAACACTTCCGCACCTCCCATCATCACGACACCAATGATACCGGGAGCAAGCGTAACTATATCTCGCGTATCACGCGCCTGAATAACGCTCTCAATTGCAAATTTCCAAAGCCCCCGGGCCCGCTGAGGGGCCATCCCATCAGGATCAATATTTGCGATAGGATTACTGTTCAGCATTCGATAAAAGTTCAACCCATTGACAGCCCTACCTGGGTCAGGGTTTATCCACCCGCATAACCAAGGTGCGTAATATCTGAATCCATAGTAATAAAGCCCCGTCACGTCTCGCTCCTTGCCTGAATAGCGCACAGTCTTATAACTGGCCTCCACTTCACTTCGCCCGGCAAACCAGGCCGTACT
Organism: Pseudomonas sp. MWU12-2319; assembly: GCF_023242525.1. Lineage (NCBI taxonomy): Bacteria > Pseudomonadati > Pseudomonadota > Gammaproteobacteria > Pseudomonadales > Pseudomonadaceae > Pseudomonas > Pseudomonas sp. MWU12-2319. Next base: position 269,350 of record NZ_JALJES010000011.1, on the reverse strand, counting down.
GCCGTAGGGGTGATAGGTCTCCTGACTGATCACCTCGCCCTCACTGTCCAGTTCCAGGCTGCTGGAACCCAAATGGTCAGTCAGGTTGTAGCGATATTGATCGTTAGTGATTCCAGAAGGCGGCGTGGTCTCCCAGTGCAGCACCTGCATGGCGCTGCGTCCGGCCTGTACGCAGATCACCTGCAACACTTCGCCAGTGCCTTCGCGAGTGCGGATTTCCAAGCCCGGCAAGTAGCGGACTTCCGATATCAGCGAGCGGGCGTTGGTCTGGGTGGAGCGGACCTTACGCCGCCGCATCCCATCGCCACCGTACAGATACAATTCAAGATCATCGTCAGAGCTCTCACGCTCAACCGGTCGTACCTCGCGCAACTGATTACGCACATCCCAACTCATTGCCTGTCCCGGTTGCAGTTCCAGCAGATTGCCGTTGCCATCAAAAGCGGCAGCGATCTCCTCTTCGGTGGGAGGCCGGTCATTCTGCTCAGGCAGGCAACGATTGCTGTAGCGCGCCGCTGTCAGCTTGCGGCTGTGGTTTTGCGGGCCGACATGAACCAACTCCAGCAAATTGCCACCGGAGTCATAGCGGTAAGTTTGATGGTAGTTGGCAACGGCACCCGGATCGTCGAAGCGATTGAACTCCGGCCCTCGACTGGCGGCGCCCGCCTCCCAACCGGTCGCTTCGATCAGTTGGTAGAGACTGTCGTAGTCATAGCACTTGATCGGCTCTACTCGCTGGTTGGCGAAGTACCTGATCGGCAAGGCAGCGTCTTCAATGCTCAGCACATTACCCACCGGGTCGTAGTCGTAACGCAGATCTTGCAGCGTTTCACTTCCATGTCGAGCCTGAAGCCGAGTCAGACGACCGTCTTCAGGGCGATAGGTCAGCGTACTGACCACACCGTTGCCCGCGGCTTCCTGCTCAACCTGAACGTAGGCGCTGTAGGCAATGGCGCTGACCAGGGTTTGAGGTGTGGCCTGACCGCTCAGTTGCAGATGACTCGCCAATAACTGGCCATCCACGGTGTAGTCGAACAGTTGCCGATTGCCCTTGGCATCAATCTGTTCCAGCACATCGCCCAGCGGATTAAAGTACGTCGCGCTGGTTGCCGCTTGCTCCATGGGCTCCAACAGAACATCCCGTTCCGGCAGCCCTTGCGGCCAATCCGGTGATTCCAGCGCGCTCAGAAAGCGCTGGGTCTGCTCAAGCACTGCGCCCGTCAAGGCGTAGTCATCCACCGTCAACGAGCCCGCCGGATCATCATGTCGGATCAACTGCCCACATTGGTTGTGAGCGGCGAAATCGGCACCGGCATCAGCGTATCCATAACGTTCGGTGCATCGCGCGGCTTCACCTTCGCCCAGCTCGAAAATGGCCAGCGGTCGCAGCAGATCGTCATACTCGACCCACCGCTCGCTGCCCCGGCTATCCCAGGTTTGAACAAGCTGATCGCCATCACCGAACAAGCTGACCCGCTTGCCCGCATCGACGCTGATCGACCCCAACACCTTCCCGGACAGTGAATAAGCATTGGTGAGATTGGCAGGCGTTGCATCATCCTCCGTACTGAGCGCCCAAAGCCTGGGATCCCATTGCTCGATCAACCGCCCCATCGCGTCATAGGCACTGCGGTTGATCCGCTCTTCGGCCTCTGCCGTCTCGACGGAACGGCAATAAGCAACCACCCGCACCGCCAGACCACGGGGATCAACCACCGCCAGTGTCGGTGTATGAGTGTGCATACCCTGCGCCAGAACCGACATAACCTACGCTCCGTGTTTGATGCCTACACGTGATCAGAGTCGCTCTGGTCACCCCTGATTATCGACAAACCTTGCAAGCTGTGGCTGCCCTATAGGGGCACCATCCTCGAAGGTCGCCGTAATGGAATAGGTGCCCTCAAGCTCTGAAGTAATATTCGTGCTGGTAGTTGCACTCCCCTGTTCAAAATGACATTCAAGAGGGTCAAAGGTGAGGCCGGGCACCTCGGGGAACCGTATGTAGACGGTCGACGCCATCCCCGGAGCGGGGTTACCGTAGACATCACGAAAAGTCACTGTCGCACGGTGCACATCCACACCATCGGCCAAGCGGGTTCCCTCGATCGGCTCCAGGGTGCAGGCGGCAGGGCTATACCACTTGGGAAGGAATGTCGTGTCGACCTGCGCCACTGAAGCGTCCCCCTCGAGCCTGGCAGTGATCGTGTGCGTCTTCGCCACGGTACTGCCCACCGACACAGTGCACTGGCCGGTATTGCCCGCGGTCCGGCAAGTGGTCGAGTTAAAAACAACGTCATCGACCGCGTCAAACGTTACCAGGGTACCCTGCGGAGCCGCGGAGCCATCGCTCATTCGCACCTTCGCATAGACCCTGTTGTTTTGTTCCGTATCGCTGACGACCTTATTGTCAGGGAGCATCTCCAACGACAGTTGAGCCGAAACATCGGCGATGAATTCGACGGTCTTCGGACTGCCGGCCACCGCCGTACCACCAAACAGCGTGGCGCGTACCGTCTTGGGACCGGGCATCGTCGAGGTGATGGTGGTTTCGCATTGCCCCTGCGCATCGGTCGTACCGGCTACATGCTGGAGCGAGGCGTTCGCGATTTCGGGAAACATCACCAGAACATCCTTGAGCGGACGGCCCTCGGCATCCTTGGCGGTGACGGTGACCGTATAGGCATCCACGCCATTGGCAAGCTTTTCGCCCGTGCTCACGGTCAAGGCCGTGGTCGCAGGGCGGCCGACTTCATCCTGGGCTTCGACAAACCGCACCAACGGTTCGACCTGGGCGGCAAACGCCTTACCACCATCCACCGCCAGGTAACGCACCTGCAGGATAATATCGGTCAACGAATCGAAGACTTCTTGCTGATGCGCCGAGGCATGCCGGGGGAAGCTCAGTATCCAGCTCGACACCGCGCCCGTTCCCTCGAAAGGCAGGTAGCGCTCATCGTCGAAGTTCAGGGTGAACAGACCATAATCATCCAGGCCGCTGGACAAGCCGATTTGCTGGCTGATCCTTGGATTGAACACAATGTGCCTTGGATCGAGTTCGATATCGCTGTCGGCGGCCAGTTCCCCGGCCTGGCTGTAGAGACTCGCCACACCACCCAACGAGGGTTTCAACAAAGTGCTGCTGCGCGTTTGCACGAGGGTGGCATGAATGTCCTGATATGGCCCCAGCACTACCGGGAACGACAGGCTCACGCCCACCAGTTGACGCAGGTAATGGCCGGGATAATCCTTGTCGAACAGCGAGCTGTTCAGCTTGAACGGGATCTCGCCATGATCCCTGAGCTGATCCAGCACGGCATCCCAACCGGTCGCCATGGGTGTAGCGCCATGGCGGCCGGCATTGGGGTCGTAATCCTTGAGCAAGGCCTTCAGGGAGATCGTCTTGGTCAGTTCCAGGCGGCGTTCATGGCGGTTGAGAAACGCCGATTCCATGCGCAGCAAGCCCAGTTTCAAGGCTTCGCCGGCGTTCAGACCCTGACGGTTGTCGGCCCAGGCGTCATGGGGAATAAAACGCGTGTCATGATCGCCCAGCTCATATTGCCAACCCGATTCGGTGGCCAAGCACATCGACAACACGGCGTCATAAGCCTGGAAATACAGCGTCGACATCTGGCTGAGCAACCACTGGTACAGCCCCGGGCCGGCAGCACGGTGTTTGAGGAAGTCGTAGTAGATCTGGGCCTGTTCGCGGGCTTTTTCGGCTTGCCGCAAACCGGTGTTGGCGGAAGCGATAACGATGCGCTGAGCGTCTATCTGTTTATCGATCACTGCGATTTCAGCCTTGGCCTGCTCGATCATGAAGTCCCATTCTTCGCGTCGGCGGCGATACTGATCTTTCTGAGTTAGAAAATCGGCATGGACTACCAAACCTTTTGCAGCAGCATCGACAGCCGTTATTGCCGCGAAGGCAAGCGCGGCAGGCTTGCGTACGCCACCAGACGTCCCGACGAGATTCACCGTGACTGCATCCATTACCTGCGCGGCAGTCGTTGCCCCAGCCAAGCCCGCTGTAATGCCCCCCCCAACCACACGTTCATACATGGCCAATTTTTCATCGCCGGAAACGTCTTCTCTACGCAACCGCTCGTAATAATCTTGACGGGCAGCCACCATCGCCTTGCTGGCCGTCAGGGCATCCCTGCTGCTGCGGGCCTGCTCAATGGCCTGATCCTGCAAGGTCACAGCAAACTCGGAGAGCTCCTGCACATGGGCCTGCAGCAGCTCTTCCTGCTGGGTGCGGTCACGCAGCTCCATATAACCGCGTACCTGCTCGCCAAAGCGGATCAAGGTGTCAACGGCGCCCTGCACACGGGGCAACATGGCGCGGAAACGGTAAGGCGGGATAATCGCCAGTGACCCCAACCGCCGGGCACCGCCGCCCTCGCCGGCCAATTGCGCGCGCAACAGGTCGAACGGATTGGCCGGCGCCTCGTAAAGCGCCAACAGCAGGGGCTTGCCGTCCAGGGTGAGGTTATTGCGCAGGTTGCCCAGGCGTAAGTCGAGGTTGTCCCACAGGTCGAGCAGCTGTGTGTTCACCGGCAAGCGGAACCAGGGCGCGTCGATCAGGCGCAACCAGGGGTCGCCCTGGATATGCTGGGGAATATCCTCGGCGAACAGCGTCTGGATCGACGATTCGAAGGCGCTGAACAAAGCGCTGTCATAGGCCGCCGCATCCACCAGCGGCATGGGCTCCCAGCGGCTGATGCTACGTCCCTTGGACAAGGGGCCGAGCAAGGACAAGGCGCGGACATACAGAAGCTTGGCTTCGTTGAGGGCATCGCGGTTCAGTTGCCGGTAAAGCATGTCGCCTCGGGCAATCAGGTTTTTCACATAGTCGGTAAAGATCGCCTTGCGGTAGTGCGAAGGCACGCTGTAGGCAATCGCATCCGGATCGCGCAGGCCACCCAGGCCAAAAAACTGCTCGGCGGGACGGTCGGGCTGGGCTAGGGGCCTGACACACCAATACGGATAGTCCACCGCAGGCGGAGGATCGAGCGGCTGGATCCGCGCCAAGGGGTTGAACATGTGGTGATACCAGGTTTCCGCGCCCAGGTAATCGAACTCGCTGTGCAAGCGCTGTGCGACCAGGTGCGGGGCATGGAAAAACAACTCCCAGAAGTAACGACCGTTGGCACCGTTGAAATCCACGGGAACCGCTTGCGAAGAACCGGGAACGGGGGGTTCCTCCGTGTGCTGACTCTCCCAGCTCAAGGCCGCTTCCACGGAGAATGCCGCCTTGGTGACCAACTCGGCGGCGAACAAGCTGTTTAGCCGAACATAACGCAGGTCGTCCAGCGCCAATGCCTGCAGATCAAGAAACTGCGCGCCCGCCGCGGTGGTCATCACTTTAGGGGCGTCACGGAGCATGGGACTGAGACTCACCAGAAATCTATTCCAACCTATTCCAGGATCGGTAGATTTCGCCACACCAAAAGGAAAGGCATAAGAAGTGTTGGTTGCGCCAGTCCAACTTTTTGTGAACAAGGGAGTTTTAGCTGCACCGTTTAACGTAAGCGCCGCTGAGCCCAACCGCTCCTCCATATAAGCACCGTCACTCTCATAAGCGTACCAAACTCCAAAATCACGCGTCAGCGGGGCAAAAGTCTCAGAGAATATATTTGATTTATTTATAAAGTTAAAAGTCCCTCCGACCGAACCACCCCATTTGAGAGCGACTGTCGATACCACCTTAAATGAAGCCCCTTCCTGAACGTCTTCAAGTGTGAGAGGCAGGAGCGTATCCAGTTCCAGGCCCAATGGAATTTTGTAGCGCATCCGCCTGACACGCCCATTATGAAAAGAGCTGTTCCAATCCGCGCCTTCTGGGGTGCACGGCGTATTTTGATCTATCGTAACAAGCGCTGTTCCATCATGACTAAATACATGACTGTGATTTATTTTTTCCTCAAAATAGAGCACATGATTAATCATCTCGCACAGTGCCCAGGTCTGCCCTCCCTCATAATAAACTCCCCAAAGAACCTCAACCCGGCATAAACCAACCGGACTCGAGTATTCCCAAACGTGTCGATCCTGAAGGGAAAGCTTGATATCCACCCGTTCCATACGGACACTTGAACACGCGCCTTGAACCTCAAGTTTTCCTCCAATCAGCTCCTGCTGAGCGTTCTTACTCATGTGCAAGGTTGCACTGAACTCCAGATAGGAATTCAAGGCATCCGGATATTCTCCCGGAGAGGGATAGTAATTATAGGAGCTTTCACGATCCCACATCACCGAACCGATGATCCAGTCAATATTCGCCGAGCCGCTATCGATGCCCACATAAGGAAACTGCAAGCGCATTGGGTCGTTGCCGAACATCGAACTCGCCACGAGAGACAACTCATTCTGTTCTGCCACACTCAATATAATCTGATTGAATGACTCATCGTACACTCGCAGATCCGCATTCGCGCCCAGTTTAAAGGCTACGACTAACCGAGGGCTCGAGGCAATACGAACATCCATGGCCACCGAAAACGCACCACTCCGGATATAGACCTCCGCCGCCAACTTATCTGTCAAGGTGTTCACCGAGGTGAGCCCTGTATAAAGTATCGTCGCCGGCGACCATTGATCATTGAGTTGCTTATAAGCCATCTTGGCCGAATAAAAGTATTTTCCGGTTCTATGGCCGTCATCGTTGATCTGCGGCTGGCCGGCTTCGACCCAGACCACGTGCAATCGCTCGCGAATCACCACGGGGCGAACCTGGGTGACGCCAGCTTCAAAAGCAACATCGATGGTTTTCCATTCACTCCAGGCCGAGGGCGAAACGTGGGTACTTGAATCACTCAGGTCAATCGCCGCCTTGCGCCAATAGGGCGCAAAAGGTTCGACGTTTTGCCGACCGACAAAATAATAATTCGCGTGCCTGAAGTCCGTGCCGTCGATATAACCCGAGACCATCTTCAGGTTACTCACCAACTCAAACTGACTGAGGTAGTTTTTCAGCGCCACCTGCACGCTGTCCTCGGTCAAACGGCTTTGCCCCAGATCATTTTCCAAGGTCTTGAACTGGCTGGTCTTGCCCAGGCGCAGGGTCGGGTCGATGTAGTTTTCCGGGTAATCCTCGATCATCTGGTAACCGGCCCAGATGCTGTACTGACTCATGCTCTCGCGCCACAGACGCAGTTCCTCGGCGCTGAACCCATAGGGGTAACCGGGCTCCATGCCGTTGTAGATGGCGTGGATATACTGCTGGAGGCTGGCAATGCCCTGGGCGACACGGCTGGTTTCCACCTGGGCACCGACCTGGTTGTCGATCAGCAGGTATTCGTAGAGGTCCTCGGGGGTGGTCAGGCGCAAGGGCGCCGCCGTGTTCGATGACGGCACGATCTGGCCCAGGTAATAGGCGACCAGGGCGTCACGGCGTTGTTCTTCGAGTTCATGGATAATTCCGCTGTTCATAACTCACCCTGCTGCTGTAACAGTGGTGTTGAAAGCAAGGCTCGCACAGACTCTTGTTGCTCCACATAGGCCACCAACGGCTCGACCTGGGTAGCCAGCACCTTGCCGCCGTCCACCGCCAGATAACGTACCTGCAAGATAATGTCAGTCAACGAATCGAAGATCGCCTGTTGATGCTCCGAGGGATACCGAGGGAAACTCAGCGTCCAGCTCGACACGGCGCCCGTTCCCTCGAACGGCAAGTAGCGCTCATCATCGAAGTTCAGGGTGAACAGACCATAATCATCCAGGCCGCTGGACAGCCCGACCTGCTGGCTTATCCGCGGATTGAAGACGATGTACCGCCGATCGAGTTCGATATCGCTGCCCGCAGCCAATTCACTGGCATCGCTATAGAGACTTGCCACGCCACCCAATGAGGGTTTCAACAAGGTACTGCTGCGCGTTTGCACCAGGGTGGCATGAATGTCCTGATACGGACCCAGCACCACCGGGAACGACAGGCTCACGCCCACCAACTGACGCAGGTAATGGCCGGGATAGTCCTTGTCGAACAGCGAGCTGTTCAGCTGGAACGGGATCTCGCCATACTCTCTGAGCTGGTCCAGCACCGCATCCCAGCCGGTGACCCCAAGCGTAGCGTTATCAAGCGCGGCATTGGGGTCGTAATCCTTGAGCAAGGCTCTCAAGGAGATGGTCTTGGTCAGTTCCAGGCGGCGCTCATGGCGGTTGAGAAACGCCGACTCCATGCGCAACAAACCCAGCTTCAAGGCTTCGCCAGCATTCAGGCCCTGACGGTTGTCGGCCCAAGCATCATGGGGAATAAAACGCGTGTCATGATCGCCAAGCTCATATTGCCAACCAGCCTCGGTGGCCAGGCACATCGACAACACGGCGTCATAGGCCTGGAAATACAGCGTCGACATCTGGCTGAGCAACCACTGGTACAGCCCCGGGCCGGTGGAACGGTGCTTGAGGAAGTCATAGTAGGCTTCTGCCTGTTCGCGGGCTTTTTTGGCTTGCAACAAACCGGTTTCAGCGGAAGTGATAACGATTTTCTGAGCCTTTATCTGCTCATTGATCACTGCGATTTCAGCCGTGGCCTGCTCGATCATGAAATCCCATTCTTCGCGTCGGCGGCGATACTGCTCTTTCTGAGTTAGAAAATCGGCATGGACTACCAAACCTTGTGCAGCAACATCGACAGCCGTTATTGCCGCGAAGGCAAGCGCGGCAGGCTTGCGTACGCCACCAGATACACCGACAACATTCACCGTGATTGCATCCATTACCTGCGCGGCAGTCGTTGCCCCAGCCAAGCCCGCTGTAATGCCCCCCCCAACCACACGTTCATACATGGCCAATTTTTCATCGTCGGAAACGTCTTCTTTACGCAACCGCTCGTAGTAAGCGTGACGGGAAAGCACCATCGCCTTGCTGGCCGCCAGGGCATCCCTGCTGCTGCGGGCCTGTTCAATGGCCTGCTCCTGCAAGGTCACGCCAAAATCAGAGAGTTCCTGCACATGGGATTGCAGCAGCTCTTCCTGCTGGCTGCGGTCACGCAGTTCCATATAGGTGCGTACCTGTTCGCCAAAGCGGATCAAGGTGTCAACGGCGTTCTGCACACGGGGCAGCATGGCGCGGAAACGGTAAGGCGGGATGATCGCCAGGGACCCCAGCCGCCGGGTGCCGCCGCCCTCGCCGGCCAACTGCGCGCGCAACAGGTCGAACGGATTGGCCGGCGCCTCGTAAAGCGCCAGCAGCAAGGGTTTGCCGTCCAGGGTGAGGTTATTGCGCAGGTTGCCCAAGCGTAAGTCGAGGTTGTCCCATAAGTCGAGCAGTTGCGTATTCACCGGCAAGCGGAACCAGGGCGCGTCGATCAGGCGCAACCAGGGGTCGCCCTGGATATGCTGGGGAATATCCTCGGCGAACAGCGTCTGGATCGATGATTCGAAGGCGCTGAACAAAGCGCTTTCATAGGCCGCCGCATCCACCAGCGGCATAGGCTCCCAGCGGCTGATGCTGCGGCCCTTGGACAAGGGGCCAAGCAAGGACAAGGCGCGAACATACAGGAGCTTGGCTTCGTTGAGGGCATCGCGGGTCAATTGCCGGTAGAGCATGTCGCCACGAGCAATCAGGTTTTTCACGTAGTCGGTAAAGATCGCCTTGCGATAGTGCGAGGGCACGCTATAGGCAATCGCGTCCGGATCGCGTAGGCCACCCAGGCTGAAAAACTGCTCGGCGGGACTATCCGGCTGGGCCAGGGGCCTGACACACCAATAGGGATAGTCCACGGAAGGCGCGGGAGAGAGCGGCTGAATACGCGCCAGTGGATTGAAAATGGCGTGATACCAGGTTTCCGCGCCCAGGTAATCGAACTCACTGTGCAAGCGCCGTGCGACTAGGTGCGGGGCATGGAAAAACAATTCCCAGAAGTAACGCCCGTTGGCACCGTTGAAATCCAGGGGAACCGCTTGCGAAGTACCGGGAACGGGGGGTTCCTCCGTGTGCTGGGTCTCCCAGCTCAAGGCCGCTGCCACAGAGAATGCCGCCTTGGCGATCAGTTCCTTGGCAAACAGATTGTTGAGCCTTACATAACGCAATGAAGGCAATGCCAATGCTTCAAGATCGAGGAACTGAGCCCCTTGATTGGAGACCACGCGGGGGGCCGCACGGCTGAGCTCGGGAACCAGGTGAACGTCATATTGGTTGTAGGTGTGCTCGCCGACCTGATGACCAAACTGAAAATAGTAAAGTTCTTCCAGACTGGCCGCCGTGACTATCCGGGGGATCGCTGGAGTCGATGCGTTACCATTCAGCGTAAGCTTGCCTGTCCATATGGGCGTTCCCACTCTGCTACCGTCTTCCTCATACCAATAGGTCCAGATCTTGAAATCCTTGGTGACCGGCCGCTGCTTTTCCACACAAATATTACTCGCACTCCCCAATCCGAGTTCCAGCCCTCCCGACAACTCAACCTTGAACATGTCTGCTCTTTTTATCTCACCCGGTCCATAAGACGGAAGAGTGGCTATGTCAAGGTCAAGCTCCACTTGCGCAAAATAATAGAAATACCCCGACGGTTCGATGTACTTTTTATAGGTCCCCGGCTGAAAACTACCGACCACTACGCCTTCGTGAAGCCATTCTCCAGCCGGCAGCGGCAACGTGGAAAACCCCGCATCTACTCTCACCTCCCCGTATAACCTGCGATCACGGGTGGTGATTAACGCCGTGGCTTTCATATTATTGCCGATCGCCACCTGGGCTGAACTATTGCCCATGAAAATTTCAAGCGTATCCCTCTCCAGTTCGATAGCCGAACAATGCCCCTGGAGCAGGAACAACCCGACCGCTCCCGGCCCAGGGTCCATGAACAAAGCCGCGCTAAACTCCAAGCGCTGGTTCAATGCATTGGGTGGGTGTGGCGTGGACCACGGCGAGTCGGGTTGATAAACAATTTCTTTCAACCGCCACTTTATATTGACACCGCCATCATCGATTTCCGCATAGGGGAACTGCAAGCACTCGGCGTTGCGGCCAAACATCGCCTTCGCCACGGTCATCAACTCCCGCCCCTCTCCCGTGGTGCTCGACAAATTAACGACTTTGAAAAAGCGATCCATCACCAGGACCACCTCTTCAGTCGTAGTCTCTATCACTTCGTTTGCCCCCGAAGGGGCCCAGGCCGTGAAGCAAATAACCAGGTTCGTCTGACCAGATTTTCGGATATCCATGGTCACGGTAAAGACAAAGCCGCGAACAAAATCTCCATTGCTGGCCAGTTCATCTTCGAAGCGCTCTTTATCGGTATACCCGCTAAACAGCGTCGTGGAGGGCGCCCACTGGTCATTGATTTGTTTATAGGCCATCTTTATAAAATACGAATAGCGGCCGGTCTTCTGGCCATCCGCGTCGACCTCCGCCGGGCCGGGCTCCACCCAGACCACATGCAGACGGCCCATGATCGTCACCACCCGAACATGCGCCACCTTCGAATCGAAGGCCACATCAATGGCTTTCCATTCACTCCAGGCCGCAGGCGAGACATGGGTGCTGGAATCATTCAGGTCAATCGCCGCCTTGCGCCAATAGTGCGCAAAAGGCTCGACGTTTTGCCGACCGACAAAATAATAATGGGCGTGCCTGAAGTCCGTGCCATCGATATATCCCGAGACCACCTTCAGGTTACTCACCAACTCAAACTGGCTGAGGTAGTTTTTCAGCGCAGTCTGCACGCTGTCCTCGGTCAGGCGGCTTTGCCCCAGGTCGTTCTCCAGGTTCTTGAACTGGCTGGTCTTGCCCAGGCGCAGGGTCGGGTCGATGTAGTTTTCCGGGTAATCCTCGATCATCTGGTAGCCGGCCCAGACGCTGTACTCGCTCATGCTCTCGCGCCACAAGCGCAGCTCTTCGGCACTGAACCCATAGGGGTAACCGGGCTCCATGCCGTTGTAGATCGCGTGGATATATTGCTGGAGGCTGGCGATGCCCTGGGCGACGCGGCTGGTTTCCACCTGGGCACTGACCTGATTGTCGATCAGCAGGTATTCGTAGAGGTCCTCGGGGGTGGTCAGGCGCAAGGGCGCCGCCGTGTTCGATGACGGTACGATCTGGCCCAGGTAATAGGCGACCAGGGCGTCGCGGCGTTGTTCTTCGAGTTCGGGGATAATTCCAGAATTCATATCAAACACCTCCACTAGATCACGACAGCAAAACAATCAAGACGAAATATTGGTATCTGAAGCTGCGTATATGGCGTCGCCATTCGAAACAATATATTCGCTTGTGAACAGGCGCTGAGTCGCGATGGGTTGACCTTCGCTCTGTGCGATTAAAAAATTAACCATCCATTTCGAAGATTCATAGACCAGCTCAGCAGTACCTCTCCAGGGTGCCTCAGGCACTTCTCCGGTTATATAAACACCTTCGAGATCCCATCCCTTGACGGGGGCAGTTATTACACCATTAGTCCGTAGAGAGAACGAAGCCTTTATATAACCATCACGAATCAAGGCATGGTTCAGCCAATAAATCATGCCCACTCTATAATCCCTCGCCCATATCTTTTTCCCGCCAACGTCAAGTGACAACGACAAGAGGCCCGCGTACAAATACTGACCAGAGCTCCCTGGGAGAAATATGTCAAAGTCAACCCCTTCGCGCGTTGACTCAACGACCTTATCGATATCTTCAATCTCCACCCGGATGATCGACAAGCTAGTGCCCACATTTTTCAGCGCAAATGGAATCCCTTCCAGCGCCACACCGGTGCCATCAACCGTTTTCACATTAAGTTTATAACGCGCAAACCTGGCCAAAAACTCCGGAGCACGAGGATAGATATCTTTGCCGGACAAACTCACTTCAAACACAAAATAAGGTAATACAAACACAGAAAACTCAACATGCTCCGTCGTACCGGCAACAGTCGCCGAAACTATATATTCAGTCACCCCCTGCCCCGAGGATATAAATTTCGAACTAAATTTCGACAGACCTTCCTTATCCGTAAGGATCGTCGCCTTAACTTCGCCATTGATCGCCCAATCAACCGGTGTTTTTATAGCGGCCTCTCTATCCACTTCCAGCCAAACAGAAAACACGACGGGATCAGGCCTACCCAGAATATAATGTGTGTCGGAAGATTCATGTTTCACAATAACGGCCTGAGGATAAATCACTGTCTGAGCCGTAGACTTATCCTGAACGTCATTCTCAGCACTCACTGTCACGATTACCAAGCCTGCGACATCGGATCGAAAGCGAGAAAGTGCAATACCATTACTGTCGGTCCGACTGGTCACTTCCAACAGACCCTCCACATCGGCTGTCCAAGTGACCTCCGTTCCGGAAGACACCGGATCACCATTAAGCTCGACCAGCCGACAAGAAAGTTCTACCTCAACACCCTCAATGACAGTATTGGCAAACCGAACATATTGAAAATACGGCGTGCTGGTAAATTCCACGATTGGAAACGTCCACTGACTGCCGTTTTCGTATCGTGCGATCACCGTTGCTTCGCCCAGTGGTCCGCTGCGCAGACTCGAATAGCTGATGCCCTCATGGTTGGTCATCGTCTGGTAGCGCTGGAACTCGCCCAAGGTCGTTCCCCACTCGACCAGACGATCAATACCCAGGTTGGTAAAAGCATCCACCAGGGTGATGCTGAAATTGATCGCTTCGAGTTTGTTGGACAACGCTTGCGAAGGATCATAAGTCGGCGCTGAAAAGTGCAACGAGGCTTCATCACAACCAATGGTCACCGCCGGCGCAAGCACCTTGTCGCCCAGTCCATACTCGGCCACCACACGAGCAATGCCCATGGTGTTGCCGCTCGCCAGCGTGACGCTGCTTTCGCCGTACTGGTCGGTGACGGTCGAGGTCTGCTCCAATTCCCCGAGTTGGTTGGTACTCCAGTTGATGGTGACGTCTTCGAACGGCTCATCCATGAAGTCGCGCAGGGTGATGAAGTAGGTCGCGCTCTCGCCCGATTTGTTGGCCACCAGATAGTCCGGCGTCACCGTGATCACGCTGCTGTGACTCTGTCCGACCTCACCCGCCGGTGTTCCCGGCACAGGTTCGGTGAGGCTGGCCAAGGCCAACTCCGCGGCATAACGAAAGTCTGCCACATCACTGATCGGCGTCAGTCGGCCCAGCGCCAACAGCGCCTCGGCATCCAGATCGGTATGCCGCGCCAAGCGACAGGTGCGCACCAGCAGATCCAGCTCGGCGAGGGTAAAGATCACCCCCTCCTCCGGGTTCAGATGCGAGGCCACCACCAGCACCTGGCGCACGCCCCAGTCGAGAAAACCGGCCAACCTGTTCGCCGCGCTGTCGCGGATCAGCCGTTTGTCACCTTCCAACGCCTTGTCCCACAGGGTGTTGATCAGTTGCAGATAGTCCAGCAACCGCTCTTCCGGTTGTGCGCTCAGGCGTACCGTTGCAGCATATTGGGTGAAAAAGTACAGGGTCTGCAGCGACAACCCAACATCGCCGAGGCCGAACCACTGCGGCTGTTGCACACACTGATCGACAAATGCCGGGCTCAGGTCCAGGTGCGTGGTGACGGCGGCTCGCTTGACCAGGCTGTCAAGCACCAGCAGGACTTCGTCGCCAATGGCCAACTGCAAGGGGGCACTGCTGTTACCCGTTTGCCCATAAACCCGCAGCACCTCTATCAACAGCTGATAGCGATTGCCCTCGGCCCAGAACAGCAGCACCTTGACCAGATCGACGGAACAGTCCAGATAGCCGGCCAGTCCTTCCATCAGCAAGGCTTCCTGGGCGCCGCGAGCACGCATGATCATATTGCAGATCTGGGCGTGCTGGCCTTCGATCGGCAGATCGAATCGTTCCAACACCTCCGCCACAGTGCCGCTCAAGGCCGCTTCATAGTTCTCTTCGGTTTCCCCTTCCAGGTATTTGACCAGGCCCCTGGCCGCCCGAATGGTTTCTCCCGCCTCGATAAACTCTTTCAGTTCCTCGAACCAATCGATGGCGACCGAGGAGAACACCTCTTGGCCTCGCTCATCGATATTCACGACCACGCGGCTTTGCGGCGCACCGACTTCGGCAAAGCTGCTGTCACTGATCAGTGCCGCCGCCAGGCGCGAGTGCATCTGCTTGAGCAGGTTGAGCTCGGCCTCGCTGGCCACCGGTTTGGTCAGGGCCGGCAGCACGATCCGACAGACCTGGCCGACCGTCCACTTGTGCTCGGCCAACCAGGCACTGGCTTCGACCAGGGCGTGGATCACGCTCAAGGTGTCGGTGTTACCAGATGTCTGGTAGGAGGCGATATGAGTCGGCCCGGCCAGTTTCGCGACCAATTGGCTGCCGCCGTTATCCAGCAGTTCGAGCAACGCCAGGGCCTCAATGGTGGTCAGCCCCAGATAATGGGGCAGCCGGACCAACCGGTAGAACGCCGACACCACCGCTGTGTTCCAGCGCAAAGGCTCACCGGCGTAGGCCTGTTCGATGACCTTGGCGGTAAAACGGTACATCTCGAAGGTCATGCCCAAAGCGGCGCACAAATGATCGATTTTCTGGCGCTCGGCCTCATTGCCGGGAGTGATGTCGAATACCTCCCCATCCAGGATCAGCGGGCCGGGAAACAGCGCCTGGCTGTTGAACACCAGGTCAAACTGCGTCGACTGCTTGCCCCGGGCGTGCACGCCCAGCCCCCGGAGCAAGGCGGCAAAGTCGTCCGCGCTGACCTTGTAGCGCGTACGCAGACTCTGGAACAGGCCAAGGGCGCGCAGGGTATCGGTAGTGATCCGATAATCCGACGTTTTCCCTTCGGCGCCAATCGAGGCCACCAGCAGGCGATCAACCTGGTCGAACGGCAGCTTGAGCCAGCTCGCCAGACGGATCATGCGATTGAGCCGATCAAAACGATCATGGGACCAATTGACGATCTGGTGTTGGGGAGCACTCTCATCGTCGCTAGTCGTTTCAATGGCCATGGCCGGACTGAGACCCGCGTTGACGTACACCGAACCGAACACCGCGCCATCCACCGGCACGTCGTCTGACGCAATGAAATTGGCCGACGAATAGGGCGCATAAGCCCCCACGGACAACAGCGATTCGAGTTCATCGGTCTTCAGCCCGGTGTGCAGGCAGAAGGTTTGGGTATCGAGCAACCTGAAAACATCGCCCTCGCCAAAGTTGGCCCTGAAGAAGCTCTCGGGATCGGTGCCGGAGGTGTCGAGCCGATGGGTTCTCGGGTTGATACGGGCCAAGGCAAAGGTTTGCTCGGGTTCTTGATTGGGGTCGAACTCCGGAAAATAGGGCGCCTCCAGCAAAATCCCCTGCTGTACCGGGCCGAAGCCGGTGTCTTGCACCAGGGCAATATCCGACAGCAGCGAATGCACGCCGGGTTCCTTGAAATACGGATAGGCCCGGTCGGTGCAGCGGATAACGTCGCCGGGCAGGCGCTCCTTGCGCTGCAAGATGTAATTGATCTGTTGCTGATAGCGCTCATACGGCAAGGTCGTGGGGTAACGAACATCCAGCAGCACATCGTCCAGCGAACGTTCGTCCCCGAAGCTCTCCAGATAGCGGTACGCCGAGGTTTCCAGTATTTCGTTGACCAGCACCAAGGTCGGTTCGACACGCTCGAGGGCACTGTGATCCAGCCACAGGTCCGCCAGGTCCGGACGTCGATCGGCCAACAGAATACGGTTGCCCTGCCCGTCCCCCGGCCTGCCGCTCTGCTCGATCTTCTGTACTTCACGGTAGAGATCGGCCAGGTAGGCGATGGGCGAGGTCGTGGCTTCAATCGCATCCGTCGGGCAATGATTGGCCCAGTCCGGCCGGAACAGATCGTTGTAGGTCGGGGCATCCACCAGCCCGCGGATGCCGGAACCGGGCTCGAAGGCACGGTGTATCGCCGTGGTCAGCCGCTGCTCGCGAAACTGCCGCAGCGTAACGGCGCTGATGGCCCTGGCTTGCTCATGCAAGGCCCGCGCTTCGGTGATGTGCAAGGTTCTGTCGGTGCTCATCAGTTGCTCGAGCGAACCCTTGGCGATCTCCAATACCGAGTCGTAATGCTCCAGTAGCTGGCTGCGACTGCGCGCGTTCTTGTTCAACAACTGCAACAGTGAACTGGGTTTGTCGTTCATTGCCCGTCTCCGGTTGAGAACTTTTCAACTGTTAGAGGCGTCCTTACCCATTGAGGATTCTTCCAAGGTTCGGCTCAAGAAAACTGCGCAGACTGAGGATTGTTACTCAGGTAAATCAGCGTCCCACCCACCCTGCGATTGAGATTGGCCCTCACTTCTTTCGTACCTGGCGTGGTCGCGACCAGATCCACCGAACAGGTCCCATCCGGCCCGGTGACACAGGTTGTCTCTAGCAACGTCGCGCCCGTCGTTCCGAAATACACGGTAGCGCCCGCAAAGGGGTTATCGGCGGAATCTAGGATCAAGGCCGTGACGGTATGCGCGGTCAAGCCATCGGCCGGCTGGCTCCCCTCGCTGACACTGAAGGTCGAACGGCTTTCATCCCCGGCGATACCAATAAACCTCGCCGTCTGCGGTTGTCCTATGCCAGCGCCATTGCCAAAGGTCGCCGTAATGGAATAGGTGCCCGCGAGTTGCGACGTGATACGGGCACTGGTGGTGGCGCTACCCGGCACAAACTCGCAGCGGTCTGGCGCGGTAGGGTCAATGGTGACGCCGGCGACCGCCGGGAACAGGACATAGGAAGATGCTGTAGTCGCGGTGTAAGGGTTGCCGTAGGTATCACGCAACGTCACGGTTGCCAGGTGCGCGTCCACCCCATCGGCCCTCTTGTCACCCTCGATAGGTTCCAGGGTGGAAGCGGCTGGATCGTACGCCCCGTGAAGGAATGTCGCGTCGACCTGCGCTTCTGAAAGTTCCCCCGCGAGCCTGGCAGTGATGGTGTGCGTCTTCGCCACGGTACTGCCCAGCATCACAGGGCATCGGCCGGTATCGCCCGCGGTCACACAATAGCTCGCGCTAAAAACAACGTCATCGACCGGGTCAAACGTTACCCGGGTGCCCCGCGGAGCCGGGGAGCCATCGCTCAGACGTACCGTCGCCATGATCCAGTTGTTTTTTTCCGTATCGCTGACGAGCCCATGGTCAGTGTCCATCTCCAACACCAGTTGAAACGAACCGAATTCGACGGTCTTCGGAACGCCCTCCACCATGCCATCAGTCCGCGTGGCGCTGACCCTCTTGGTGCCAGGCACGGTCGAGGTGATGTGGGTTTCGACCAGCCCCTGCGCATTGGTATCGCCGTAGGGAGGATTGCGGGAGGCGTCCGGGATAGCGGGAAACACCACCGTAACGCCCTCGACCGGACGGTTATTGGCATCCTTGACGGTGACAGTTGCCGTATGGGCATCCACACCATTGGCAGCTCTTTGACCAGCGCTCACGGTCAAGGTAGCGACCACCGGAAGCGTTGGGGACTCTTCCTCCACCTCCCCCCAGGTATCGTTTTCGTCCTCGGCGATCCCGTACCACCCCAGGTACCGCTGGCGGCGCTTGTAGCCCATGGCGGTGAGGGTCAGGGTCGGGCGCCCGAGCGGATCGTAGAATTGCTGGTCGCAATGCCCGAAGACGCGAAAGGACTCGTCCTTGATATAGCGGTAGCCATCGGCGAAGTAAGGTCGGTAGACCCGTACCGCCAGGCCCTTGTTGTTGTATTCGACCCGTTCGCTGACCCGCCAGCGCTCGGCGGCCGGGGCGCTGACGGGCTGGTCGCCGTCCAGCACCAGAGTGCCGTCGGCCGCGATCTGGTAGGCGTCCCCCGGTTCGACTTTCTGCTTGGTCTGCAAGGCGCGGCCGAAGCCGTCCCAGCACTGGACGGCGATACGGATTTTTCGCCCGGGATTGTCCGCAGGTGCCGGGTAACGGTCGGCTTGCAGGACCGCCGCATGGACCGGCTCACGCTGCCGCATCCAACTGAACGCATCACGAAAGCTGGCACTGGCCGCCCCCTGCAACGCCGCGTCCGGATCGGCGATGGCTTCGGCGGGTAGGCGGGCCACAGGCTGGTACTCGTCTATCGGATCGAAACCGAGCGCAACGCCCGCCTCGGTGCCATGGAAACTGCTGGCCGACAGCTCGCCAAAACCGTCATAGCAGGCCTCCTGGATATTCTGGTTCGGATCGACGATGCGACGGGGCAACAGGAACCGGTAATCGGCGGCGTCCACGCGGGTGACACACTCATCGGCCGTGGTGACACTGATCGGCAGGCAGTAATAGGCATCGAACTCGATGTCCGTCGGCCCCTGGCTTTCGGTGGGCCGGGCACTGATCAGCCGATAGAAGCCGTCCAATTCAGCGTAGGTCATAAAGCCCTTGCGGGTCGACCACAACACCCTGTCCGGTTCCGTCGGCAACATGGCCTCAATGGGCCGATAACCGAGCCCGGGCAGTTTGTCCTCCAGCTCCGCGGGACTGAGCACAGACGCATACGCCTGCAGCGCCGCCTCATCCAGCTCGGCGGACTCCAGGAAGTCGACCAGCGCCTCGAAACTGGCCTGCCCCGCCGGCAGGGTCTGGCCGGCCTGTTGATAACGCTGCACGGAAAACTGCGTCAGCACCCGCTGGTAGTCACCCGCTGGCGGCGCATTGAGACGGTCGAGCATCGACTCATGGGAAATATCCTCCGGCCCCAGCACCGCCTTCGGCAGCACCAGCGCGTTGCCACGGGACAGGTAGGGCAAGCCCAGACGACAGCCTTCCGGATCATCCAGGTGAATAAATTGGGCGCGGCTTTCGTTCAGGTAGTAAAAGCGCTGGGCGTCGTCGTGGGCGGCGCGCCACCAGGTTTGCTCATGGACTTCGCTGAACGGTGGATCGTCGCTGACGCTCTTGCGCCGGGCATAGTCGACCGTCACCTCATGGATCAGCCCGCCATAAGGATCCCAGGCCAGGCTGATATGGTGCTGACACAGAGGGTCGTCAGGTTGACGCTCGTAGGTATAAGCAATCGACTCCAGTTCCAGCGGCTGCATTCTGCAGTACGGCTGGAATTCGTTGCGCCGTTGCAACAGACGCACGGCATAACGCGATTGCTGCACCGAGTAGGGCCGGTCCTGCAACAGGTCGTCGGCGTCGAGACCGAATACCTCGACCCGCAGCGGCATGCCGGCCAGGGCGTAGGCCATGTCGTGCCAGGTCAGATCATCGGCGTCGCTGATGATGTCGTCGGTCGAATCGACTTTCGGCGCCAGCAACAAGGCCGTACCCAGGGGCCGAGCCGCGCTGTCCGAGCGGTCATAGTCCAGGCCCGGCAGGTCGGGCAGGCGCCCGGTATGGAACCAGCTCTTGCGCAGCACCGGCGCGGTAAAACCGGCCAGTTGCTGTTCGTCGCCGGTGACGTCGCTGTCGGTTTGCAGCACCAGGCCAAAGCCGCGGAACTCGCGCTCCTGGCCATCGTAGAAGCCCTGGCAGTATTCAAAGCGCTGGGTCAGCCGATTGCCGGTGATTTCATCGAGCTGGATCTGCTCGACGGCCACCGGCATCGGAAACGGCACATAGCTGACAGGCTCCAGATTCGCCGCCAGCAACGCCTGTTTTTCATCCAGCCATTCCTGGGCCGAACTGCGGTAGATCACCTCCCCCACCGCGCCCATATTGTTGTTGGTGCTGTGCAGCAGATACGGCTTGGCCTGGACAAAATCGACACGCCAATGCTGGGGTTTCATATGGGGGATGGTGATTACCAGGCTGGAACAACCGAGCCCTTGCAGGTCGGCGGTGCTGACCTGGCACAGCCGGTCATAACGCACGCCCGGCGGCCAGGGCTGGATCAGTGGCGTGCCCTCAAACCCCATGCCGGTGCGGTTCATGAAGATCTCGGCATGGTCGCTGGTGAGGTAGATCAGGTCCGCCGCGCCGGAGCCGTCAAGATCGGCCAGCAACACCCGCGAAGCGTCGAAGGACTCGTAGGTATAGGGCAAGGTGCCCAGGCGAAAGCCCGGGTCGAAACGACCGTGGCCGCGGTTGGGCCAGCAGACGATTTCGTTATGGCGAATGCGCACCAGATGCTGCTGGCCGCTGCCCAATACATCGCTGAACGCCACCAGTTCAGTCGGCGCCGGACTCAGCACGGGGAGACGATCATCGGGCGCGGTTTCGATGAAGTGCGCCACATCCTTGCCCGAGGCAAAACCTTCGCGCCGGCGGTTGGCATACAGCCGCACGCTGCGCGGACCGATCAAGGCCAGGTCGGACAGGCCGGCGCCCATCAGGTCGGCCAGTTGGCTCTGCGGGTGGAAGAACTCCACGGGAAAGGCGTCAAAGGTGACGAACCTGGACCAACTGCGATCCGGGTTGAGGGTGAAAAAACCACTGACGCCGGGTTGCGCCATCACCCAGTCCAGGCGGCCGTCGCCGGTGAGGTCCATCAGCGACTGGCGCACCGGTTTGCGGCTGTCCATCACCGGGATGGCGTCCAGTCGCCGCCACGAATCGTAGACCACCTCATCGGCCGTTTCCGCCGGCTGCGCCCGTAGCGGCTCACGGTAGTACCAGGCCTTGTCGCTGCGATAGAGCACACCCGGCAGGCCCTCTCCATACAGGTCGACCAGTTGATACTGCTGACCGTCGTTCAGGCCGGGCATGGCATCGAATTCTTGATACTCACTGTCCTCGGGTTCAAACGCCGAGTAGCTGAACTCAACGGGCGGGCGCGACTGGATTTGCCCCTGCTCGTCATAACCTTGCTGGTGCGCGGCGGACAGCAGGTTGTAGCCCAGTTCAGTGGTCCGATATTCAAGCAGCAAGCGCTGCACCAGCAGCGGTTCGCTGCCCAGTTCAGGGAACTGGTGGAACATCAGCACCTGTCGGCACAGGCGCAGGTTACCCAGCAGGAAGCCATAGCCGTAGGTTGCGAAAGGATCGCTGCGCACCGGCCACACGCCCGTCGGCTCGTAGGCGGGAATGTCCTCCACCCCGGTGTCGCGCTCGCCGTAGTCAAAAATCAGATCGAAGTGCCACTGCACCTGCTCCAACTGTCCCGGCACCCAGTGGTAGAGGTGCGCGTTCGCCTCGGCATTGCCATAACGCACCCGGCTCAGATAACACTGGGCGCGAAAGTCGCGCGGCGTATCGTCAGGCATCCCGGCATGGTCTTCGCCAGCGTACTCATAGAGGATATGTTCACCAAGGGCATTGAGGCTTTCTTCCAGCAGCCATTCGCCGACGCGCAGGTGATCTTCCAGGTCGGTACTGCGTGACGAGCTGTTGTAGCCGTACAGGTGCAGGCTGCCGTCGGCCCCGTGAATCAACCAGAACCCCGGGTAGTCGTCCGCCGAACGCCAATGTTCGATCCGTTCGAACGCCCCTTCGATACGGGGGAAGTAACGCGCCACCTGATAGTCGATGCCCAGCTCCAGGCCTCGATAGCTATTCACGGGCCTGCGAATGATCTTCCCGTCGGCATCACGCTCGGCCATCCACACGGTGCCGTCGGGGCCGAGCATGACATCGTCATCGGTGTAATCCGGAACGCCCTTGCTGGTACGCCGTGCCACGCAACCCAACGACAATACCCAGCCGATGCCGAACAGGCTGTTACCGACGCTGCTGCCATAACCGAGGGTCAGGGCCGGGGCGAAACCGCGTCCGGGCGAGATCGGCAACGGCAGGTCAAAGGAGGCCTTGCCGGTGGAGCCTACCTCGCCCCAACCCTTGCCGATGCTTTGAATCGCGCCGCCGCCCTTGGGCAGCGACGGCGGCGTGATGCTGAAGTTCTCTTGTGGGTCCATCGCCGGGCTCCAGGCAGATCTGCTGGGAGCTAATGTGGGCGCAATCCGGGGGCCTCATCTACTGTCAGAAATGACAGTTTTTTAGTGATTAACGAAATAAGAAAGCATCAAACAGGGCATATGCCGGCCGGCCCCAGGCGATAACGTGACCCCATGACTCACTATTAACGACCAAGATCGAGCATAAAACGACCCATCCATTACAACGTAGTCCTCCGATTCCTGCCCGCAACCCCTTGAATTTATGGAAGTACACCTGCTGTAACACTCTTTCAGCCGACTCGCCTAGCAATGATGGCACTTTGACACCCGTCATTTCTGACAGGTTACATTGGATCACATTTGACGTTGAATACTCCCAACACCGAAACAGGGCGGCAGGGTATCGAGCATGAAAGGGACGAACACGGTCATCGAGATAAAAACTCGACAAGCGTTCAGGGCAGAGCTGGGCAGCCTGGAGGTGCCATTGATCCGGCCCCGACCCGCCGTGGTGCTGGTCTATAAACGTCACTGTCCGCCGTGCGAGAAGCTCAAGCCCTTGCTCGAAGCCCTGGCATCAGGGCCTTACCGGGATCGGGTGGCGTTCTATCAGATCAGTTATCCGATCTTCAAACTGTTCCAGCCGGAGATCAAGATTGAGTTCGTTCCGGCCTTGTTTTTCCTCGATGGCCATGGCGCCCAGACGCACATGTATGGCACGCAAAAGGACGAGGTAAAGAAGGGCCTCGATTCGCTCATTTTTGTCCCGAACGGGGTATTCTCGGAGATCTTCGACTCTCGACAAGCCCACTAAGGAAGTGCCATGCCCGTTGCCCTGATTACCGGATGTTCCAGCGGCATCGGCCGCGCGTTGGCGGATGTGTTCAAGCACGCGGGTTACCAGGTCTGGGCTTCGGCGCGTCGGGCCGATGATGTCGCGGCGCTCGCGGCAGCCGGGTTCACCGCCGTGCAGTTGGACGTCAATGATGGCAATGCCCTGCGGCGACTCGGCGAACGGCTCAACACCGAGTGCGGCGGCCTTGATGTGCTGATCAACAATGCCGGTTACGGCGCCATGGGACCGCTGCTCGATGGCGGGGTTGAAGCGATGCGTCGGCAATTCGAAACCAATGTGTTCTCCATTGTCGGGGTGACCCGGGCGATGCTCCCGGTGTTGCGCCGCGGCCGAGGGCTGGTGGTGAATATCGGCAGCGTGTCCGGGGTGCTGGTGACGCCGTTCGCCGGGGCTTATTGCGCCTCGAAGGCGGCGGTGCATGCCTTGAGCGATGCCTTGCGCATGGAGTTGGCGCCGTTCGGGATCCGGGTGATGGAAGTGCAGCCCGGGGCCATCGATACCCGCTTTGCCAAGAATGCCGGGCATGAGGCTGAACAGTTGATTGGCGAGCAATCGCCCTGGTGGCCGCTGCGCGAGGGTATTCGCGCACGGGCCAATGCCTCGCAGAACAATCCGACCCCGGCGGCCAGCGTGGCCGCCGACTTGCTCAAGGCCGTGCAACAGGCCCGGCCGCCGCGCCTGTTGCGCCTGGGCAATGGCAGCCGGGCCTTGCCGTTGATGGCCTGGTTGCTGCCCAAGGGGTTGCTGGAAAAGGTGTTGATGAAGCGCTTTGGTTTGAGCGTACGGCTGTAACAACCGGTCACGCTCACTCAAGCCTGGCAGAGAGCGCTTGTGTGGGAGCGGAGCTTGCCCGCGAAGAACGATAACGCGGTGTACCTGAAAAACCGCGGTGCCTGCATTCGCGGGCAAGCTCCGCTCCCACAGCCAGCCTTGTGCTCAGGCGTGGTCTTTCATGAAGTCGATAAACACCCGCACCTTCAACGGTAGATGCCGGGTGTCCGGATACAGCGCGTAAATTCCCTGTTCGACAAAGCGGAAGTCATTCAACAGGCGACACAGCCGCCCCGCTTCCAGATCTTCGCGCACCAGCCAATCCGGCAAAATCGCCACGCCCTGCCCCGCCAGGGCAAAACCGCGCAGCACCGAGGAATTGTCCGCGACGATCCGTGACTGCTCGGCCGCCGGCCGGAAGAAAAACGGCTCGCCGCTCTGCACATGGGTCAGGCCCAGATCGCCCAGGCGCCGATGCACCAGGCTCTGCACCTGTTGCAAGTCCTCGAAGGTGTGCAACTCGCCGCCGGGTAGCCCGGCAACAAACTCCGGCGAGGCCACGGCAAAGATCTTGAAGGTGCTGAGCTGCGTCGCACGGTGATTGGAATCGGAGACCTGGCCGAGCCGGATCGCCACGTCGAAACGTTCCGAGATCAGGTCGGCGTGGGTCGAGGAGGTCGACAGATGCACCTTCAACTCCGGGTGAATCCGCCGGAACAGCTCCAGCGCCGGAACCACCTTGGCCAGGGCATATTCGACCGTGGTGGTGATCCGCAGCGTGCCGCGCAGTTGCGTATGTTCCGAACGCGCCTCGTCGATCGCCAGCCGGGCCTGTTCCAGCATGCTCAGACAGCGCCCGTAAAAGCGCTCGCCGGCCTCGGTCAGGGCCAGGCGCCGGGTGTTGCGGGTCAACAGGGTCACCCCCAGTTCGGCCTCCAGGCGCTTGAGGGTAAAGCTGACCACGGCCCGGGTCTGCCCCAGGCGTTCGGCGGCGGCGGTCAGCGAACCGGCCTCTACCACGGTCTTGAAGGTCTCGAAACGATCCAGGCTGACCATGGGTCAAGGTCTCCATTGTCAAAATATTTTTGACAAACTAGCAGTCAATGCGCGGTTTCCCAAGCCTTGCCGGCGACCTAACCTGTCGCCTTATCCGATGGAGACCGTCATGAGCTATCGCTCGAAAATCGCCCTGGTGTATCTGCTGGGGTTTTCCCTGGACCTGGTGAACATGTTTGTCGCCAATGTCGCCTACCCGGAAATCGGCCATGAGCTGCGGGCCACGGTGACGCAACTGGCCTGGGTCGGGAACGCCTATATGCTCGGGCTGACGGCGATCATTCCCCTGAGTGTCTGGCTGGCGGCGCTGGTCGGCGAGCGACGCTTGATCGCGGCCTCGCTGGTGCTGTTCGCCGTGGCCTCCTGGTGCGTGGCCCAGGCCGGCTCCATCGAGGCGCTGATCGGTTGGCGGTTGGTGCAGGGCCTGGGCGGCGGTTTGCTGATCCCGGTCGGACAGGCCATGGCCTACCGCAACTACCCGGTGAACGAACGCGCCGGTCTGACCTCGCGGATGATGCTGGTGGCCCTGTTGATCCCGGCCTTGTCCCCGGCGCTGGGCGGGCTGATTGTCGACCATGCGTCGTGGCGCTGGATCTTCTACGCCAATATCCCGCTGGCACTGCTGCCTCTGCTGCTGACCGGGTTGTGGTTCAAGCCGGACGTGCGCCCGGCCCAGCGGCCAGGGTTCAGCCATCGCGGCCTGTGGAGTGCAGCCCAGGTGGCACGTATTCCGCTGTTGCGCCTGGCGATGCTGGTGTACCTGTTCGTCCCCGGGGTGTTTATCGGCACCCAGTTGGTGGCAATTCTCTATCTGCGTGGCCTGGGGGCGAGCGCGGCGCAGACGGGCGCCCTGATGCTGCCCTGGGCACTGGCCTCGGGGGTGGCGATTGTGTTCGGCAAGCGCCATTTCAACCGACTCGGCCCCAAGCCCTTGTTGCTGGCGGGCCTGTTCGCCCAGGCACTGGGCATCCTGTTGTTGGTATTGATCATTGATCCCCACGGACCGCTGCCGATCATCGCCTATGCGCTGATGGGCCTCGGCGGCAGCCTGTGCAGCAGTACCGCGCACAACTGCGCGTTTCTCGATGTCGAGTTACCGCGCATGGGCCACGCCAGCTCGGTGTGGAATATCAATCGGCAACTGAGCTTCTGCCTCGGCGCGGCGCTGCTGATGGGACTGCTGGATCAGTTGGGTAGCACGCCGTTCGGGTTTCACGGCTGTTTTCTGATTGCCGCGGCGTTGACCCTGGTGCCGCTGTTCGCCGTCTTTCGTCTCGATACGCCAGCGGTGCTGGCACTGTTAACCCCCAAACAAGGAGAACCTGCATGAGCGATAAAGCGCTGTACCTCAATGAAGTGATCGAAGCCCATAAAGTCATCGAGCAATGGTTTGCCGGAGCCCTGGAGAACGACGCGTTGGCGCCGCTGCTGGCGCGGTTCTCGGAAGCCTTTTCAATGGTCACGCCGACGGGCAGGCAATTGGACAAGTCGGGATTGGGCGAGCTGTTTGCCGGTGCGGGCGGACGTCGACCGGGTTGCGCCATCACCCTGGGCGAGCTTGAAGTGTTTGCGTTGCACGAAGCCGGCGCCATCGTTCGTTATCGCGAATGGCAGGCCGATGACACGGGCACGCGTACAGACCGGCTATCGACGGCGGTGTTTGAGAAACAGTCGGATGGGCCGGTGCTGTGGCGGCATCTGCATGAGACCTTCACTCAGGCCTGAGAAATCAGTACATGTTTTTTTGGGGCAGTCATAAGGCAGCCTGTGGCACTGTCAGCCTTGGAAGAGTAGGATTAAAATCTACAGATTCAATTTTAATATTATTGAGTCTACAGATTATACTTCAAGGATATGATCATGACAGTCACCTCACCTGCTCCAGGACTGACCAAAGCGCATGGCGTGACAGGTCTGAGAGCCGCCGTGGGCGTACTCGAAAAATGGCAGGCCTCGAGTGACCAGGCCTGTCGTATCTTGCGTATTTCCCGCAGCACCTACACCCGTGCCAAACAGCGTGATCCCGAGTGGTCCGTTGGACTGGATGCCGACCAGATGCAACGAATCAGCTTCGTTTTGAACATCCACGCGGCCTTGCGCGGCATTTTCGATAATCCCGAGAACGCCTATGGTTTTCCGGCGATGGCGAACGATAACGAGTTTTTCAACGGACGTGCCCCGCTGGACATCATGGCGCAGGGCGACATGATCTCGCTGTACGAAACGTTTCGGCGGATTGACGCCCTGCGGGGCGCGCAATGGTGAAAACAGGCGATTTGCCGACGTTGCCCGGTGAGCACTTGCAAGCTTACCGATTGGTCAATTCCAAGTTCCCACCGATTGCCTTGTTCGATGACGTGGCGGACGCGGATGAGTTCGAGGTGCTTTACCAGATTCAGGCCCTCACCAATCCAAGGCTGCAGAATGAGCTGGGTCGGCTGGAACTGATCCCACGTGGCGAGATCCCCTTCGGCATTCCCGGATGCGCCTACGCGACGGCGCCCTTCACTCACGTCAATCCGGCGGGGTCGCGGTTCAGCGATGGCAGTTTTGGCGTGCTGTATCTGGCCGATACGATGGAAACGGCACTGGCCGAGGTGCGGCATCACCAGAACCATTACTGGTCGAAGGTGCAGGGCCTCAACTACGAACGTTTTGTTTTCCGGGGGCTTTCTTGTCAGTTCACTGACGCGGCGATGAAAGATGCCATGTCCATCCCTCTGGCAGACCCCATTTATGATCCGGATGACTACACCCATTCCCACGCATTGGGGAAGGCGGTCAAGAGTGACCGGTGCCCCGGCCTGCGCTACCGATCCGTGCGCCATCCGGGCAACCACTGCTGGGCGCTGATGACCCCACGCCCGGTCTTATCGATCATTCAAACCGCTCATTACGAAATGATCTGGAACGGCAAAATCACCGGTGTCAACCAGATCACCGGCGCCTGATCGTGATGGTGCGAGAAGCGGGTGTTTGTGGAGCCCCTAAGATCGCCAAGAGCTTCGCGGGCAAGTCGGGACGCCGAACCGCCTGCTCCTACAGGGTTGTGTCGTACACAAGATTGGTGAGCGGCAGCTTACTGTAGGAGCCGGGCTTGCCCGCGAAGAGGCCGGCGAGCCTTGCGTCGGTTGTGCGGACGCCATCGCCAGCAAGCCGGCTCCTACAAAATGTGTGTTTCAGGCCTGACTGATCGCGGTCAGTTCGTGACGGCGCCAGCCTGCTCATCCAACACCAAATCCACCCACCGCTGAGCCAACTCGATCAAGTGCACCACCCCCATCGCCACCTGTCGGTTGGAACCGCTCTGGTTGTCGGCGTGCTCATAGGCCGTGGCCGCTGCCGATTGCAGGACGGCATAGGCGTTGACGAGCGCATCTTCGCGGCTTTTGGATGGCGGCATTGGGTAAGCGCAGGAGGATTTCGGACGCTGATGCGGCCCCAGGTCATAGTGTGCGAAAGCACGATCGGCAGCTTGGGGGTCGATGATTTCGGCGCTGGTTGATAGCGGAGGATTGGGCGTGATCTTGAACATAGTACAAGTACTCCAAGTGCATGTTTGGGAGCCGCCACCATCGCTGCTAAACGAGGGGGTGGCAGCCGTACGCAGGTTAGCAGACCGGTGCACTAGGAACCCGGCGCGCCGTGAGGCGCCCTGCGCACGACCACCATAAAAGCAGGGCCGAAAAAAAGCGCCTTGCTGAAGGTGGCGCTGTGCGCCTAGTTACACGACGAGCTGCTAAACCCGGTCACTGAATTGGCAGTGACGAAATCAAGCCTAGTCGCGCAATCAGGCACAAACAAGCGCCCAGGATTTTCTAGGAAATTTCACTCAAGGGAAAGCGAGTTGTCTTGCTGTTCGAGGTTAACCCCAAAGCTTTTAGCGCTCTGGAGGACCTCTTCGCGGGCAAGCACCGCTCCCACAGTTTTAAGTCGTACCTGAATACTGCATACGACTGAGAACCTGTGGGAGCGGTGCTTGCCCGCGAAGCTTTTAGAGATCTTCAGGCTCCCGCCGGCTTGACGATCACCGTGCAGGTAATCCCCGCCGCCAACAGCACCCCGTCCGGCACCTGGTCGATATGAATCCGCACCGGCACCCGCTGGGCCAGGCGCACCCAGTTGAACGTCGGGTTCACATCCGCGATCAGCTCGCGGCTCTCAGGGTTGTCACGGTCATAGATCCCCCGCGAGATACTCTCCACATGCCCCTTGAGTACCTGGCCGCTCATCAGTTGCATATCCGCCGGATCACCCACCTGGAGATGCGGCAACTTGGTCTCTTCGAAGAAGCCATACACCCAGAACGAGTTCATATCGACCACCGCCATCTTCGCCTCGCCGATCCGCGCATAGTCGCCACGGTGCACATTGAGGTTGGTGACGTAACCGTCCACCGCCGCCCGCACTTCGGTGCGCGCCAGGTTCAACTGCGCCGCCTCCAGCTGCGCCTGGGCCTGCTGATAGTCGGCCAGGGCCGCGTCGGCGGTGTTGCTGGCGTCGTCGCGGCTTTCCTTGGAGATCACCAGGTTGTCCAGGTCGGCGCGGCGATGAGCGTTGAGCTTGCGCATCTCCCAGGTGGCCTTGCGCGAGTCCACCAGCGACTGCGCCTGCTTGACCGCAATCCGGTAGTGCTCGGGGTCGATGCGCATCAGCAAGTCGCCCTTTTTCACCACCTGGTTATCCCGCACCGGCACCTCCACCACTTCACCGGTGACGTCCGCCGCGACGTTGATGATATCCGCGCGTACCCGGCCATCGCGGGTCCAGGGGGTTTCCATGTACTGGACCCACAGGACCCGGCCGATCCAGATCGCCAGGGCCAGGACCAGCAAGGTGGCGATCAGGCTGAAAAGCTTTTTCATCAGGTCGTTCTCAACGGTAGACAGTGAGCGCCAAGGCGCCGAACAAGCAGCAGAACAGGCTCAGGCGCAACAGCGCCGGATGCCAGAAAAAACGGTACAGGTCATGGCTGGCGATAAAACGGTCCAGCGCCCAACCAAGCCCGGCCGCGATCAGGAACATCAGGGTCATGGTCGGCATATAGACGCCGTGGAAAGCGATTTCACGGGGCATGAGAGAGTCTCAGGTCGGCCAACGGGGATTGCGGGTCCAGCAACGAGGTGCGGATAAAGTGCAGGTAGCTCTGCACCCGGCGCAGCGCCGAGGTGTCGAAGTGCCGGGCAAAGGGTTCGTCGGTGGACTGGACCCGGCTGATAGCGTGGTCCACCGCCACCAGGGCGCGCTCCAGGTTGCTCGCGTTGGGCTGGATAAACAGGCGCATCAGCGCCCGCCCCATGACCCGGATCGACTGGCGCCACGGCTGCGATTCGGCATAGGCCGGGTGCACCGGCAGGATCGCCTGTTCCTTGCGCAGCTCGATAATGGCGTGGCCGACTTCCAGCACCACGAACATCCAGCGCAACAGTTGGCTCTGCACTTTCGGCTGCCGGACGGCCAGGCCATAGGCCTGGTGCAGCAGGTCGCGGGTGCCGCTTTCAAAGGTCGACCCGAGGCCCTTGAGCTTGCCGCTGATGGCGAACACCACCTGTTCGCGCAGGTCCTGCTCCAGCCGCCGCCATAGCCAGCGGCTGTTGGGCGGCAGGATGATCGCCCCCGCCGCCGCGCACACCAGCATGCCAATGACCATGCCGATGTAGTCGTTGATAAAGGCATAGGGGTTGTAGATCGTCAGGTTGTCCGGCACCGAACCGATGCTGAAAAAGATCAGCAGGCCCAGGCCGACACCCGCGTACGCCGGGCGCGAGGCCAGGAAGGCGCCGAGCACGATCACCGGCGCAAGCGTCAGGCACAGCAGCGCGAAGCCGTCGATGTAGGGGAAGACGAAGAACATCTCGACAAAACCGATCAACGCCCCGAGCAAGGTGCCACAGGCCATCTGGAACGCCATGCGCTTGGGGTTCGGCGTGGCCGCCGCCAGGCCGACCGTGGCCGCGGCGACCAGGGTCATGGTCGCCCCGCTCGGCCAGGCGGTTGCCACCCAGTAGCTGCCGAGCACGATCAGCACGAAGGCAGCGCGAATCCCCGAGGCCGAGGCCGCCAGCCAGTTGGTTTTCGGTACATAAGGCTCGTCCCACTGTTCGCGTTCGTGGTGGTGATCGGCCAGGGAGGCATGGGTCAGGGCGTAGCTGTGCAGTTCCTCGACGAAGCGATAAAGCAGTTCATACGCGGTGTGGAAATCCAGCAGGTCGGCTTCGCTCGGTTCGCTTTGCAGGAAACTCGCCCGCAGGCTGCGTACCTGCTCCGGCAACCCCAGTTTGTAATCGGCCAGGCGGCTCGCCAGGCGCTGGGCATCGGCGTCGGTCAGGGCGCGTCCGGCAAAATCGTCGAGCAGTTCGCCCAGTCCCGGAAAACCCGGTTCGATGGCCGCCAGCACCTGCGTCCGATCCCGGCTGCGCAGGCGTTCGAGCAACTGGTGCAGGGCGTTGAAACGGGTGGTCAGGGTCATGAATTCGCTGTTCAGGCGATTGAGCCGGCCATTGCGTCGACGCATGTGCGGGTCTTCGAACACCGTGACACTGCGCAGGCCCTCAAGCCCCACCGCCTGGGCGATAAAACCGATATTGGCGCTTTCAAACGCCGCGCTGGCATGGGGACCGCGCAAGCCGGCGCTGACAAATCCGGCAAACACGCCGAAGCGTTGATAGAGCGCATTGCGCATGGCCGCACTGGAGGTCTGCGGCAGGATCGCGGCGCTGACGAAGGTCGAGCAGACAATCCCCAGGGAGATTTCCAGTACCCGCCATACCGCCGCCATAAAGGCCCCTTCCGGATGGGCCAGGGCCGGCAGGCCGACCATCGCGGCGGTGTAGCCAGCCAGGACAAAACCGTAGGCGCGGAAGTTGCGGTTGCGTTGCGCGCCGGCCGAGCAAAGCCCGACCCAGA
The DNA here is from genome assembly GCF_023242525.1 of Pseudomonas sp. MWU12-2319. NCBI lineage: Bacteria > Pseudomonadati > Pseudomonadota > Gammaproteobacteria > Pseudomonadales > Pseudomonadaceae > Pseudomonas > Pseudomonas sp. MWU12-2319. Next base: position 237,092 of record NZ_JALJES010000011.1, on the reverse strand, counting down.
TCGCCAGCGCGCCGATAAACAGTTCGGTGTACTGGGCGAACAGGGCGATCAGCGCGACCATCACCGCCGACCCGGCCAGGGTGCCGAGGAAGCGGTAGAAACTCTTGGCAAACACATGGCCGCTCTGCGGCTGCATCACGATAAACACGGTGATCATCGCGGTGCGCGGCTGCGGCAGTTCCAGGCGCATCGCCAGCCACAGAGTGAGGAAGGCGGCGGCCAGGACCTTGAAGATATAGATCCAGGTCACGCCGTCGCTACGGGCCCAGTCAAAGAAGCCGCGACGCCATTCCAGGGAGTACAGCCAGCGCACCGGGGCGGGCAAGGGAGTCATGACGCGGTTCTCAATGATCGAAGGCGGCCAGCACGGCCGGAGGTTTGTTCGCCACGGTGCGGTTCTCGGCCGGTACGTCGTTGCCCGCGCCCAATCCGCCACCCAGTTCGGTGACCAGTTCGGCATGGGCACTCAGGCGCGCCGCCTGGACCTGCTGTTCGACCTGCTGCTGGTGGAACAGCAGGGTCTGGGCGTTGAGCACATTGAGGTAGTCGGTCAGGCCGCGTTGGTAGGCGACCATGGCGATGTCGTAGGTTTTCTGCGCCGAGGCCACGGACTGGGCGGCGAACACCTGCTGCTTGTCCAGGGACTCGCGGCGGATCAACTGGTCGGAAATGCCCTTGAGGGCGTTGACCAGGGTCTGGTTGTATTTCGCCACGGCGAGGTCATAACCCGCCGCCGCTTCGCCCAGTTCGGCGCGCAGGCGGCCGCCGTCGAAGATCGGCAGGGACACCGCCGGGCCGACGCCATAGTTGAATTTCTTGCCGGTGAGAAACGCCAGCGGGCCGCCGCCGGTGGCCATGTAGCCGAGGTTGCCGACCAGGTCGATGTTGGGATAGAAGCCGGCGTGGGCGACATCGATGCCACGGGCCTGGGCCGCCACTTGCCAGCGACTGGCGACCACGTCCGGGCGCTGGCCGAGCAATTGCGCGGGCAGTGCCGAGGGCAGTTTCAACGCGGTGTGCAGGGACAGCGACGGGCGTTGCAGCTGCGCACCCTCCCCTGGACCGACGCCAGCCAGGGCGGCCAGCTGGTTGCGGCTCAGGGCGATCTCTTCGTCCAGCGCATCGAGCTGGCGATGGGTTTCCGGCAGCGGTGTCTCGGCCTGGCTGACTTCGAAATGGGTGCCGATGCCGCCGTTCAGGCGTTTTTGCGCCAGGTCGAGAATCTGCATCTGCTGCTTGAGGGTGGCTTCGACGATATCGCGCTCGGCGTAGTGCAATGACAGCTGGATATAGGCGTGGACGATGCTGTTCTGCAATTCGAGCCGGGCCTGGCGTGCTTCGGCGACGCTCATATGGGCGAGGTCCACGGCCCGTTCGCTGGCGTTGCTTTCGCGACCCCAAAGGTCCAGGGAATAGCTCAGGCCCAGCCCGGCATTGTTGTCCCAGGTGGTGGTGCTCGCCAACTCGCCGGGGCCGTAGAACTGATCGTTGGCCCAGTTATGCCGTTTGAGCGCGGCGTCGCCCTTGATCTGCAGCGACTCGGCGGACTCGGCCAACCCGGCCATGGCCCGGGCCTGGCGCACGCGGGCGGCGGCCATGGCCAGGCTCGGACTGCCCTGCACGGCGCGGTCGATCCACTGGTCGAGTTGGCGGTCGCCATAGGCTTTCCACCACTGCGCGGCCGGCCAGTGCGCGTCGCGCTCGGCGCCCTGGATCGCCTGGTCGGTCAGCAGGGTATTGGCGGCCAGGGCCTGACCCTGTGGAGCAATACCTCCGGTGCCGATGCAGCCGCTGATAGCCAAGGATAAAGCCCAAACACTGAGAGTCTTCAGCTCTCTGCTGATGCGACGCGGCACTGCTGCAAATTCCTGGGGTGGGGAGAAAAGCGGTTTTCTGTGAGCACGGGATTGGTCACAACGCCGTCCTGTAGGAGCAGGGCTTGCCCGCGAAGGGGCACTTGAGGCCGCCAAAAGCTTCGCGGGCAAGCCCTGCTCCTACAGTTATGGGGGTGTTCTTGAGATTGGAGGGTGCACACAGGTCGGGGCAATTCTAGAGGGCAGCCTGTCAGACGATAAGATGGCCTTTCTGTGAAGCTTTGTTACCGTTAGCGCGATAATCCCTTGGTCGTATGCCCATCACCCTGTTACTTCGTGTCACAATTTACCGTCACCCCAGAGAGCCTTCCATGGACACTTTGCAAAATATGCGCGCCTTCAGTTGCGTGGCCGAAGCCGGCAGTTTCACCGCCGCCGCCGTGCAACTGGACACCACGACGGCCAACGTCTCGCGCGCGGTCTCGGCTCTTGAGGCCCACCTGCAAACCCGCCTGCTCAACCGTACCACCCGGCGTATCGCCCTGACCGAGGCCGGCAAGCGTTATCTGCTGCGTTGCGCGCAGATCCTGGCCTATGTCGAGGAAGCCGAGGCCGAGGCCAGTGACGCCCATGCGCGCCCGGCCGGGCAGTTGAAAGTGCACTCGATGACCGGGGTCGGCCAGCATTTCGTGATCGATGCGATTGCCCGTTATCGCAAGACCCATCCGGACGTGACCTTCGACCTGACCCTGGCCAACCGCGTGCCGGACCTGCTCGACGAGGGGTATGACGTGTCCATCGTGCTGGCCAGCGAGTTGCCGGATTCGGGGTTTGTCTCGCAGCGCCTGGGGATCACCTACAGCATCGTCTGTGCCTCGCCGGCCTATGTCAAAGCCAACGGCTGCGCGCAGCGGCCCAGCGACCTGCTCAACCATGCCTGTTTGCGCCTGGTGAGTCCGGTGATCGCCCTGGACCGCTGGGCCTTCGATGGTCCGGATGGTCAGGAAGTGGTGAACATTGCGACCTCGCCGTTTCTGGTCAACTCCGCCGATGCGATGAAGGCGGCGATCACCAGCGGCATGGGGGTTGGGGTGTTGCCGGTGTATGCGGCGATCGAGGGGCTGCGCAATGGAAGCCTGGTGCGGATGATGCCCAGCTATCGGTCCCAGGAGCTGAATGTGTATGCGATCTATCCGTCGCGCCAGTACCTGGATGCCAAGATCAAGACCTGGGTCGAGCACTTGCGCAGTACATTGCCGGAAATCCTCGCGGGCCATCAGGCCGAGTTGGCGGCGTATGAGTTGAAAAACGTGCGTATCGCCAACTGAATGTTGTTGTAGGAGCGAGCTTGCTCGCGATGGGCGTCAACGATAACGCGGGGCATCTGATACCCCGCGGTGTCTGGACCACCATCGCGAGCAAGCTCGCTCCTACAAAGTCAGAATCCACCGCACAAATCCGACGAAAAATGATAGCGTGCTTGGCATTCCCGCCGTTCGATGAGCCCTGCGATGAAAAAGACCGTACTCGCCTTCAGCCGCGTCACCCCCGCCATGGTCGAGCACCTGCGCCAAGACTTCGAAGTGATTGTCCCCGATCCCAAGCTCGGTGATCTCAACGCTCAGTTCGACGAAGCCCTGCCCCATGCCCACGGCCTGATCGGCGTCGGCCGCAAGCTCGGGCGCGCCCAGTTGGAAAACGCCGCCAAGCTCGAAGTGGTCTCCAGCGTCTCGGTCGGCTACGACAACTATGACGTGGCCTACTTCAACGAACGCGGGATCATGCTCACCAACACCCCCGACGTGCTCACCGAAAGCACCGCCGACCTGGGCTTCGCCCTGCTGATGAGCAGCGCCCGCCGGGTCGCCGAGCTGGACGCCTGGACCAAGGCCGGGCAATGGCAAGCCAGTGTCGGCCCGGCCCTGTTCGGCGGTGATGTGCACGGCAAGACCCTGGGCATCGTCGGCATGGGCAATATCGGCGCCGCCGTGGCCCGCCGTGGTCACCTCGGTTTCAATATGCCGATCCTCTACAGCGGCAACAGCCGCAAGCCGGAACTCGAACAGCAACTCGGCGCCCAGTTCCGCAGCCTCGACGCGCTGCTGGCCGAGTCCGACTTCGTGGTGCTGGTGGTGCCCCTGAGCGACAAGACCCGTCACCTGATCAGCCATCGCGAACTGGGCCTGATGAAGTCGGACGCGATCCTGGTGAACATTTCCCGGGGTCCGGTGGTGGACGAACCGGCACTGATCCAGGCCCTGCAAAACGGCACCCTTCGCGGCGCCGGCCTGGACGTCTACGAGAAGGAACCCCTGGCCGAGTCGCCGTTGTTCCAACTGAAGAACGCCGTGACCCTGCCGCATATCGGCTCCGCCACCCACGAAACCCGCGAAGCCATGGCCAATCGGGCGCTGGCCAACCTGCGCAGCGCCTTGTTGGGCGAGCGCCCGCGCGACCTGGTCAATCCCCAGGTCTGGAAAGGCTGAGCGAACACCGGGCCCGGCTAATCCTGCCGGGCGTCGAGGTCTACCCGGAAAAGCCTGGGCAAGGCCTGGCGCGTGAGGATTCGCAGCCAGTTTTCACGCCGCTTCAGGTACTCACGCTGCAACGCTTCGCCACGGTTCTTGTAGTCCTGCGTGGTCTCGCCTTCCAACGGTTCATAGTCGAAGAACTCGCCAAAGAGCCGGTCGTGCTCGCTGATATGGCTGTTCTTCAGGAACGTCTGCCAGTGACGGTTGCCCATCAATATATTATCCAGCCCTTGTTCGGTTTCGACGTGCAGGACGAGCAGGCGCATGGACTCGACCGCCCTTGGATCAACGGCCCTCGGCGCCACGTCGTCAAGAAACAGCGGCGGCAGGTGCAGATCGCCGAGCTCGGAGACGTACCCCCGAAAACGCTCCTCCGGATACTGGACGTTCTGTCTGTACACCTCATTGTGCAAGGTGAAAAAGCGGAACTCTCCCCGGGCCAGAACAAAGACCCCCAGCTCCGTCTCACTCACCTCGGTCTGACGGCGCGCGAACGCATAAAACGCCTCCAACTCCATCTGCCGGAAAATCTCAAAGGCCGTCGAGTCCCCCAGCCCACCGTAGTGAACGATATCGAATAACCGGGTGCGCAACTCCCGGTCCTGTGCGCCCAAAGAGAGGAGGTACTCCATATGCCTGACCAGGTCGTCGCGAATCGCATCCTTGCTCTCCAGATACAACTCGGGAAGCTTGGCCAATTCCCTGAAAAAAACCAGGAACTCCTCCCCCGAGGCGTCGGACAAGCTCCGCCAGGCCTGCGTAAGCGCCTCGTCGAGGCCTTCCGAATGCCCCCCCAGCCACAGATCGAGCCCCTCCACTTCCGGCACATCAAAACCGAAACGGCTAGAGGGATGACTCAGTTTGAAGTATTGAAGGCGCCGCCGCGTATTGCCTGAAAGCGGGTTGTTGGTCAGCGTCACCGCTACCGGTTCAGCATTCTCGGCCCTGGCGGCCGCGAACCCGGTGAAGACCCGTCCCGAAATATCCCGAATGCGGTTGTTGCTCAAGTCGGCAAAGACCAGTTGGCGCAGCTGCTCGATCCCCTCAGGCAAGGTTTCTATCCGGGTATTGTGCAGATCCAGCTTTCTCAGCAAATGCAGCTCGTCGAGATCGGGTGGATACCCCAGCGGATTGTCACTCAGGTCCAGCTGGACCAGTTCGCTCATGCCGGCCAGGCGCCGATGACCGCCCCGGGGAAAGGCAATGCGGTTATGCGCCAGCTTGAGCCGGCGCAACTCGCGCATCGAGCCTTCCAATACAGGAAAATCGGACAGCCGATTGTGGGACAGATCCAGTTCCTGCAACGACACGAACTGACGCAGGAACTGGTCGAGAAACACCGGCGCCTCGATTTTCATGCTGCGCATCGACAAGCGCGTGACGTGGGAAAAATCGGCCACTCGGGGAAACAACGGAAAGCGACTGACCTCCAGGCGGTCCAGGTTCAGTAGGTAACCGGCTTCTCCACTGTTTTGCGCGGGGGCGCGCAAGGTTTCCCGGCGCCAACACTGCTTGATGCGTTTGGCGAACTGATACAAATGCGCCCGTGATTCAGCGTTATACCTCGTCTGGCGCCAGCGCTTGAGATCGCCTCGGAGTGCGTCCAGCTCCCGAACCCGTTGACGGATCACCCCGTCACGACTGGCGAAATCCTCCCCCAGCAACGCCAACTGTCGAGATGCTTCGGCATAGGAATAGCCCGAATACAGGCCTCTGAAACGCTTCAATTGCCGATTGTGCCGCCCTTCACCACCACTCAGTTCATAGCCGACCCGGCCGTCGGCCAGACGCCGGGGCGGCACGAAACCGGGGATCTCGGGGCGCATGCCCAACAAGCGCTTCGCCCGCCCACGGTCAGCGACCGCCGCACCGGCCAGGTCTCGCCGCAACTGGCTGGCAAACCCGCTGGGGACCAGCGCCCTGCGCGCGGGCTCCGGCAACGCGGCCACTATCGAGGGAATCAGGTTGCGACTCACCGGACGCAGGCCACGACCCTGACCGGCGGCAGGCGCGTAGCCTTCGGCGGACTTGACGATCACTGCCCGCTGGGACGCATCGGCACTGCCCAGGCTGTCGAGCAGCGTCCCCGAGGCCGAGGTCTCGCGGATCTCGATACGCAGGTCGGCCGGCCATCCCGGCAGATGTTCGAGCAGATGCAAGGCCAGCCGGTCGTTGTCGCCATTGATCAAGCTGTCGACCTGAAACCCTTCCAGCGCCCGAGCGAGCCGGACATCCTGAATCCACCAACGCGCCTCTTGCCCCAGCGCCAGGGGCAGCTTGCCGGTTTCCATCTCGCGGATCTGCGGGTCATCGGCCTGCTCGACGATCTCCCGGGCCAGCGGCTCCGGCAGGCTGGGGAAAAGCCGACGAATCAGCGCGGTCGACGGATCGCTGTCAGGCGCCCGGGCGCGCTGAAGCGCATTGCCCAGCAGGCTCTTGAGTGCCTGGGTGTCCTCGCGGTTTTTTTCACCCAGCGCCTGCACACGGCTCGCTTCATCCCGTTCGCTGTCACCGAAGAGTGCGAGGCGCTCCTGATCGTTCAACTGTTCGAGCGCCCGGCTCAGCACCTTGTCGAGCTGGCCGGTGCTACCCAGCCGATCGAGGCTGTCACTGACTCGCACATGACTGTCCACCCGCTGCAGCGTATCCATCAGCAGGCCCGGCGCCCGCGAACGGGTCACATGCACCTTGCGCAACTGGTTCTCGCTGACATCACAGATCGCCATCAGTTGTCGCGCCAGCTCATCGGATTGCGCCGCCGCCCGCTCACCCAGCCGCCGGAACAGCTTCAGCCCTTCCCATTCCAGCGGCTGCTCCTGCTCATGCCACCAGGCACCGGCGCCGTTGTGCTCCAGCTCAAGCCGGTAAGCTCCGGGCAAGCGCGGATGCTCGATGCCCCAGTCGTCGAAAACCGGATGCCGGTCGACCTCGAACACCCCGTCATCCAGGGGCAGCCAGGTCTTGTCCTGCCAGCGATACAGCCCCAGCGAATCGGGTTCCAGCTCGGCAGGCAGGTCGACGGGTTGCCGGTAGGCGAGCGCCGAATCGTTCCAGGGCCGTATATCACCGTCCTCGGTGCGCCGGTCCGTCAGGGCGTCCCCCGCGTCGCGGCGCAATCGCCCGGCATTGTCCGCTGTCGCATCGTTGATCCCCAGGCGGATCTGATCATCACGGTTCAACGCGCGGTTGAACGCCTTGTAGAAGTTGTCATCGCCCGCCGGGACCGGGCGCTCATCCTGGCTGAGCGTATCGAATACCGCATAACGTCCCTGCCCGTGATGGCGCAGCAGCACCTGCCTGCCCGCCGGGTCGGCGGCCACCGGCGCCACGGGTTGCCCCGGCCGGACCTCGGTAATCTCCAGGGTCATCCCGAGTTTTTGCCCGAGCAGCGCCGCCATGCCTTCACGGGCCCAGGCATCCGTCGACGCATTCCAGGCCCGGCGGTGATAGATGCCATCGAGCGCCCGCTCCAGGCTCAGGCTTCTGGCTGCTTGCGCGAGCCCATGGCGAGGGCCTTCGGACAACAGGCCCGAGGTCACGAACCCGGCCCGTTCGGCGCTCGACAATGGCTGGTTGCGCCACCACTCGGCAACCCGCGCGGGGGACAGGTCCGGATGCAAGGTCAAGGTCTGTTCGAGCAACGCCGGTCGCGGCGTGCTCGCCACCGGAAGAAACCTGCGCAGATCCGGCGCCAACTCCGACCGCTCGGACTTCAGCCGCCCCGGATAACGGCTCAGGGCTTCGAACAAGTGGACTCTTTCACGAATGACAAGATCAACCACCCGCCGCCTGAGGATAACGGCCCTGCTCGAAAACGCCTGGTTGGGCGCAACGGGCCGGCTTATCGCCGCATCGCTCGGCAACAACCCAAGAATCAACCCCACCGGCCCCAGATCGTGATCGGCGATGGCCTCCGGCGCAGCGTGATCCACATACCCGCCATCCGCCAGACGGCGTATCGAAACATGCAGGTCATGTTCGGCCAGGGTGTCTTTTTTCCCGTAGGCCTCCAGCAGAGCGCCTTCCTGGTCATGAATACTCAGGGCCAGCTCGTCCGGCCAATCCGGCAATTGCGTCAGCGCCGAGAACAGTGCCCGATCCGCCTCCTCGGGCAACGGCAGCCGCGACACCAATGGCGCGCTCAAGGCCTGCAGGGCGCGGTCGGTGTTATGCCGCTTGATGGTGTCGACCAGCGCGGCCGGCGCCGGCTCGCCCGCCCAGACCCGCTGCAGGGTGTGCGAGCGGCTCCCGCTGATCCGGCTCAAGCGGGTCAGCTCCTGGCCGGTCAAGGGCCCGCCGGGCAGCAGTCGCTCGCCCAGTTGGCTCAGGGTCGGCGGCTCGGGGTTGTCCAGTGCCAGTTGCCAACGCTGCAGGTCCTGGTCGAAGTTCACCGCCGGGCGGAATACGTTGGGGTCCGGATGCATCAGGGTGTATTGCCCGGAGACGGGATCGTGGGCCAGCTCGAATGCCCGCCGTTCGCCCTCCACCAGAAATTCGCCGTATGGCTTGCCTTCCCGTTCGATCACCCCGGAGGCCCGCACCGCTTCGCCATGCAGCAGACCGATTTTCACGCTGACATAACGGTCCAGCCGGGAAGCCCAGAGGGTATGCTTGCCCGCCACCTGGACCCGGTGCACGGCACCCAGGCAACGCTGCAGTTCGCGGTGACGGCGCATCGACCACTTCACCGCGTTGCGATGAAGGCCCGCGCTGATCAACAGATTGCCGATATCGATGACCGACTGGGCCAGTTGCTCCGGACGCCCTTTCGCCGCTTCCGTCAGGCCCTGGATAAAGTTGTAGCCCAGGCTCCCGAACAGGGCGATCTGCACCACCCGCCCCATGCCGCGCAGCCCGCCCGGCACCGGCAACAGCAACAGGCCGAGCACTTCATCGAGGACCGCACTGGCACCTTCGATAAATGCGCGCCAATCCTGAACCGAGCGTTCGACCGCCAGTTCGTTGAGGTTCTGCTGGTCACGTTGTCGGTAGTAGTCTCTCAATGCCTGCGCGGGCGTGGTCGTCAGCTCCAGGTACTTCCACTGGAGTGTTTCGAGCAGCGGCGCCGGAAAAGCCCAATGGAAGGCATCGTAGAGCCCGCCGGTCACGGCGTTCAGCCCTTCCGGGCGTGGATGCTCGGTGACGATATCGCGCACCACGGCCTGCTGCTTGATGCTCAATGGCGCCAGGAACCAGTTGAGGCGCTTTTGCCCATTGTCGTCCTTGAGCTGCTGCTTGAACTCGGTCTCGAACGTTGACCTGTCGCAGTGATAACGCAACGCCCCGCCCAGGCGGTTCGGGTAGTAACTGAAAACACCGTCGAACCGCTCGATTTCGAAGGTGAACAACGGCAGCTCGAGAAAACTGGAGATCACGTCGCTCTCGCCAAAAAGCGCCTTGCCCAGTTGATAGGAGAGGTTGACCTTTTTCAGAATGGCCACGACTTCGTTGTCCGGGAGCCGGATCGATACGGCATTCACCGTCACGCTGTCCGGCGCGCTCCATAAAGCATGGCGCAGGACAGTGAAGGGCGCGTTGGTGACCCCGGTGGCGGCGCCATTGCGATAGGCCTCGTAGGGATGGAACAGGATCTCGGCCCAGGCCATCTGCTCCAGGTGCTGGCCCAGCACGCCCCCCTCGCCCAGCGCCTTGTCCACGCGCGCCTTGAGATCGCGCCCGAAATCCAGGTCGCGGGCGATGCTCACGAAGTCGTGGATCGGCATCATGCTGACCTGGTTGATTTCATGGGGCGGGAAGCCCCATCGATAGCCGGGGCCGGGCCGCTCGTTGATCCAGCTGGCACGCACCTGGTTGGAGCTGAACAGATCGCCGAAGCCGAAGTTGAGGCAGGCCGCCTGCCAGAGCGACAAACTGTAGACATGGGCCAGCGGTGCGTTGGAGTCGTAGGCCCGCTTGTTGCGTTGGCCGGGTACCCAACCGCTCTCCTTGAACTCCATGTGCAGGGTATGGATGTAGGTCTTGCGGGGGTCCAGGTCGCGCCCGGTGCTTTCGCGCAAGGCTTCACGCAAACGCTTGAGCCCGTCCTGCTCGAAGGCGCTGCCGAGCTTGCGATTCTCGGCTTCGACAGCCTCGGTCATTTTGCCGAGGTAGCGAAACGCGCTGGCATAGGTCAGCCGCTCGACCTCGTTCAGGGGCCCCATCGCCGCGGCGGAAACGGACTGCAGATGATTGCCGATGTCCGCGAATCGCCAACTCTTGCGTGAGTGCACAAAGCCTTGTTGCTCTTCAATGAGCGATTGGGTCTCAAGCTCGACAGCGGGGTCGGGAAGGGGGTGGGAAGCGTCCATGGTTGCTCTTTTCATTGCTGGAAAAGCCCAGCCTAGCGCTCCCTCCCCGGGCAACGGTTCTAACTAAATACGACAGGGGTCGTGTCACTCAGGGCACTGATCGTCAGCGTGTCGATCCGCGCGTTACGCTCCGGCTCGGGCAACGATTGGAAATCCTCCCGGTAGGCCCGCTCCAGAAACCTGCGCCAGGCAATGTCCGACTTCAGGTAACGATGCAGGCCCGCCGGCTCCGCCGCCGTTTCCATCCGCCGGACATGCTGGACCATGACCTCGAGCTGAGCATCGCTCAACATCACCTGCTCCTTATAGAAACGTCCGTTGAACAGGTCGGGCAATTCCAGCCGCTCGGCCAACAGCTCCCAATAAGCCCGGTAAACACCCAGATCGGCGACCTTGTTCCAGAGCACCTGCAAGCGGAACTTGCCTTTGAGCAAGCGCAGCAGCCGGGCCTGGGCCGTGGCCTTGTCGACCTCGTTCAAGGCCTGGCGGCAGAGCACCGCGAACTCCAGTTCGTTGAACACCCGCAACCTGCCCGTCCCCTCGGCCGTCAACACCAGTTGCCGGATAAACAGCTGTTCGCAAAAATCCGCGCTTTCGGCTATCGCCTCGAGCACCCGCCAGACACGTTGCGTCAGATCTCTGCGCACAGCGGAAAACTGCGGATCATAGAAGGTCGCCAAGGCACTCAATTGCTCCAGGAAGTCGAAGAATGCATCGGCGTCCGGATCATCCCTGAGCCGTTGCCAGATCCAGTTCTGCTCATCGCTACGCTCCACGGCCGAGCCCCAGGCTTCGATACCGACAGGCCCTGAAAGCTCGGCGATGGACAGCCCGAAGGTAATGCCCTCGCCCTTTTGTTTGCGAGCATCGACCGATAGTTTGGCCAGCGCGTCCTGCTCCAGCGGATTACCCTCCAGATGCACGCCACGCTTGAGCAGCCGCGGAGCCGAGAGCAGGGTATCGGGTACCTGGCGGATCCGGTTATGGGCCAGGTTCATGTAGGCCAGGCTCTTGAGAAAGACCGTACCCGAGGGCCATGAATCCATGCCGGTCCGGCTCAGGTTCAGTGACTGCAAGTCGGACAGGGCACCGAAATCGGGGAGCAGCTTCAGTGGATTCCCGCGCAAGTTCAGTATTTTCAAGCTTTTCAGCCCGACCAGTTGCAAGGCCGCAGGCTCGGTCAGGACAATCTGGTTTTCCTCCAGGTCGAGTTCTTCCAGCGCCTTCATCTGGCCAATCTCAGGGGGCAGACGCTTGAGGCCGGCGCCATACAGGCGCAGGTGCTTCAAGGCAGGAAACGCGCTCAGGAACGCATTCACATAGCTGATCTCAAGGTTCATGTCGCGCACCAGCAGTTGGGTAACGTGCCTGAACGACACACTGAGCCTGGGCATCTGCTCGACCGCAAAGCCTTCGAGCAGCAACAGGCCGCCCAGCAGATTGCGGCTTTCCCAGCGCCAGCAACGCCTGATCCGCGACGCCATGGCCATGCGCATCCTGAAGTTCACGTCCCATGCCATTCCGTCCGCGCCGCGTGGGGCATCGACCCAGGTCACCAGCTCGTTTTTCAACGTGATGTAGTCGCGCTCCAACGCCTCGACCGCCCGCCGTTGCTCCGCGCTGGTGCTACCTGCCGCGCGCAGCAGGTCGAACAACTCCTGATTGGTGGCACCGCGATAGAGTTTTTTCAACCGGCCAAACAGCTCCACCCCTGGCAGGCTTCGGCCGCGCCCGCTCAGCGCGAGGCCAATCTGACCGCTGCGCTGGCGCACCAGACGGCGCGGCAGTGAGGCCCAGGGCGGAGCGGGACGCAAGCCGAGCCGTTGGCGCAGTTCGGCGCGCTGGCGAATCGCCTGCTGGCTGATCAGGTTTTTCAACAGCGCCTCCGGTCCTTGCGCGCCTCCCCAGGGCAAGCGGGCGGGCAGATCCTGGACCACGCGGGACAAGGCCAGCAGCAGGTCGCTTTGCGCCGTGCCCTGTCGGGAAACCTGCTCGCCCTCGACGATAAACGACTCATAACCGTCGGGCCGCTTGACCACTACGCGTCGCTTGTCGATATCGGCGCTGCCGCTGCTGTCCAGCAGCGGACCGTCGACGCCCGTCTCGCGGATTTCGATCCGCGCCTGCTCCGGCCAACCCGGCAGGGCCTTGAGTACCACCAACAAGACCTGATCGCTATGGGCATTGCTCAAGCCGTCGGGGCTCAAACCCATGAGGGCCCGGCCCAGGAGAGCTTCCTCGCACCACCAGTGGGCCTCTTCGGCCAACGCCAGCGGTATGCGTCGCGAGTCGGTGATCAGCTGACGTTGCCATGATTCGCTGTGCTCCAGTATCTCCTCGGCCACCCCGCCAGGCAGGTCGGCAAAAACCTGTTCCAGCAGTCTCGGCAAAGGTTTCGCCGCTTGGCCGCGCTGGCCGGACAGACCATCGGCCAGCGCCTGCCTGACCCGTCGCGGATCACTCGCCAGGCGACGCAGCAGGTAGCCGACCAACTGGTTTCCCGACAAGCCCGGATCGAGGGCCAGCCACAGATCATCCGCGGAGCCGAGACCATTGAGCGCCGTTTTGAACAACGCCGGCAGTTCCGCCGAGCGCCAGGTCAGCGAGGCGATATTCCGCTCGATATCCAGGTAATCCCTGAAGCGCTGCATGACCGACAGCAGGAAGGCCGGAGGTCGTTGATTGCAGAAAATCGTCTGGCGCAACAGGCTGTCGGAGGTATCGCTCACCGCCAGTATCTGCCGCGCGACCGTCTCGGAAAACGATGCCGCCTGCCCACCCAGGCGACGAAACGCCGTCGGCCCCTCCCACTCCAGCGGGTCTTCGAACTCGTGCCACCAGGCACTGGCGTCGTTATGTTCCAGGCGCGGTGTATAGGCCCCCGGCAGATCGGCGGGGTTGATTCGCCAATCCTCGGGCAACCCCGTGTTTTCAATGCGATAAAGGCCGCCCTCAAGCGACAGGTAGGTGTTGTCGCCCTGGCGATAGAGACCGGCGGCGTCGGGGATCAGGGTCGACGGCAGGGCGACCGCCTCCCGGTAATGCTCGATCGGCAGCAAGATACGCCCGTCAGCCGCCCGCCGGCGCTCCAGGACATTGGCGAGCAGGGTTTGCAGGGCCTTCACATCGGTCGCCGAAGTGACACCCAACTGGCTCAGCTCATGGGGTTTGAACAGCGCCGCCAGGGCGAGATAGAAGCTGTCGTGGGTCGGGCTGGTGCTGACCCGTGGACACAGGGCCGTTCCCAGTTGTTCCCGGACCAGCAACTCACCGGCCAGTTGCAACCATTGATCGGTATCGCGGTGGAACGAGCGAGCCTGATGGATTCCGTCCAGCGCACGACCCAGGCGGGTCATGGCTTGCGCATCGGCCAATGCCCGGGCATGGGTGCCGGATAATTCGCCGTGCTCCAGCAGCCGTTGGCGCTGAAGCGGCTCCAAGGGCATACGCCGTAGATATTCGGCGATGCGCGCCAGCGACAGCGCGGGGTACAAGGCGTGGAGCTTGAGCACCAGCGACGGCAGGGACGGCGCGACCAGCGACAGGTAATGGCGGGCGGGTGCCAGCGAGGCGGAGCGGTCCATGCCGTCGTGGGCGACAAGCATCTCGAACAACGCCTGGCGTTCAAGCCGGGCCAGGGCGTTGACCTGCTGGCGTATCGCCTTGTTCCACTGGCGACGGACAAAGGGCTGGAAGTCGCCCTTGAGCGGGCAACCGTCGGGCAACAGGCCGAGGATCAGTGCCTGTACCCCCTCTTCATGGGCGAGACCGTCGGAAAGCAGCAGTGGATCGGCCGGCTGCTCGATATACCCGCCCTCTTCCAGGTGCCGAATCGCCACCCGGTGCTCGAAGTCGGCCGGCCGCGCCTGCCGGCCATGGACCGCCAACAACTCGCCCCCGGGCCCATGGATAAACAACCCGGTGGTTTCGGGCCAATCGGACAAGCGTGGCAGCAGGCAGAACAGCACACGCTCGGCATCCGCCGGCAAGCTCAGCCGCGCATCACGGCTGCCGATCAAGGCATCGAGGCCCGCGTCGATCTGTCGGCGGCGCTCGGCCTCGACCAGCGATGCCGGCGGCAACCCGCCCGCCCAGACTTCTTCCAGCGCCTCACGGCGAACACCGCTGATGGTCAACAGCGTCTCGGCCTGTTCGGCATTCCCCTGGACCATCATCCGTTCCAGCCAACGGGCATCGCCCAGGGTATGGCTGTCATCCAGGTCCGGCTTCCAGCATCGTTCTTGCCGGTCATAGCGCATGGCCGGACGAAATCCCGACGGGTCGGGCGCAACCGCCACATAACGCTTGAGCACGGCATCGTATTCCAACCTGACCTGAATCGGTCCGCCGGGCTCGCGCACCTCGCCGAACAGTACCCCGCCCTCCTCGAAAAGCCCGCGCTCATCGGCGACAAAGCGTTCCCGCAGCCCTCGCACGGAAACCCCATAGCCGCTCAGGTCGACCTTCCACAGCCGGGGCGGGCCCTGGGCCGCCGTCACCTTGCGCCAACGTCCGACCTCCAGGGACAAGGCCTGCAGCCGCCGCTCCAGGACCTGTCCGGCATAACCGAGCGCCGCCCCGGTCAGGATCGCCATGCCGACGCTGGCCAGCGCTTGCCCCAGCGCCTTGGGGCGCCCCTGGAAAGTCGCCAGGATGCCATCGGCCAATTCCACGCCCAACTGGGCGAACATGGTCACCGCGAGTATCCGCCCCAGGATCCCGAAACCGCCCGGCACCGGCAACATCAGGACATTGAGCAGCAGGTGCATGACTTCGAGGAAGCCCTCCTTGACGGCTTGCAGATCGTGTTCGGTCTTGGAGACCGCGATCGCTTCGGTATTCAAGCGAAAACGCCAGGCATAGAACTCGGCCAAGGCCTGGCCGGGGCTGAAATCGGCAAGCGTATCGCCATACGCGAAAGCCAGGTCCTCAACCCCGCCCCCCGACCAGATCCACTTGTAGAGGTCCTCGAAGGTCGACATCCAGGTGAGGCGCCTGGGCTTGGGGTGATCCTTGAGCCACTGCCAGAACTGATGCTGCTGCTTGAACGCCAGCGACGAGATCAACCAGCCCAATTGCCCGCTGCTGCTGTCTTTTTCCAGTTGCGCCTTGAAGTCCTGCTCGAACGCCGCTCTTGAATCGTGGTAACGCAAGGCTCCCCCGGGACGGTCGACGCAATAGCTGTAAAGACCCGACTGGCCCGACACCTCGAAGACTTGCAGGGGCAGGTAGATCAGTTGCAGGGGCTCGTGCTCGACCTCGAACAGATGCAGCAACGCGCTTTCGACGGACTCCAGCACCCGGTCCAGGCGCGCCTGCAGGCCGCCGGTCAGGCGCAGCGCGACATAGGCGCCCTTGAGTCGGGGACGCGCCGTCGCCAGTTCGTCCCGCAAGGCGACGAAGGCGCCGTAGCTCAGGCCGGTGAGAGTCGGCTGGCGGGCCGCGTCGTACAGCGCAAAGTGAATCTGCGCATGAGCAAACGCCAGTATCGACTGATACAACCGCCCTTCCACGGCCATGGCTCGCGCCACATGGGGCTTGAGCACGGCGCCCAGATTGAGCTCGCGGACGATCCGGACAAACACCTCCGTCGCCAGCAGCCAGCGTCGATCGGAGATATCGACTTTTTTGTCGAAGGAAATCCAGCGCCGCTTGAGGTTGGCGTAGCTGGAATCGGAGAAGGCGAAATTCAGGCAGGCGGCCTGCCACAAGGTCATGGTCGAGACCGTGACCGTGCCGATGCGCCGCTCGAACGACTCCACCTGCACCGGCGGGCCTTCAGCCACGGGTTGCCGGACAGCCGCCGCCGAATCGATCACGGTGTGCAGATAGGTGGTCTGCGGGTCGAGGTCCAGGCCCGAGGCTTCCCGCAGGCGTTCGCGCAGCTTGGCCAGACCGGCCTTTTCGAAGGTGTCGACCACCTTGTGGCTCTCCTCGTCGAGGGTCGCCCGGGCCTCCATCAACCGGCGATAGCAGCCCAGCCAGGTGCGCTGTTCGGCTTCATGCAGCGGCCCCATGGCCGCCTTGAACGAAATCGCCAGTTGCTCGACGACCTGCTGTCGCGCCCAGCTTTCCTCGCTGTGCAGCAGGTCGCCGTCGCGCTGCATGAACCCCGCCAACAAGGGATCGTCGACCTCGGCGGGAGGCGGAGGCTCATCCCCCGGGTCGACAGCGGTGCCTGGTTCAACTGATCGGTTCATGGCCTGTCCTTCCTGATACGCCGTGGAAAGCGTCAGGTTATCGGGCCATGGAGCGGCGGCTGATCTACATAAATCTGCTGTCCGTCAGGCCATCCTGGCCGACGTCGGCCGCGGCACGGCCCTTGGCTTGCGGAACACCAGCACGTTGCCCGCCATCACCGCCACCAGCCCGAGCAGGGCCGGCGCGCTCCAGTGATACCCCTCGGCATAGGCCGAGACATTCAGCGCCACCAGCGGAAACAGCACCGTGCAGTAGGCCGCGCGCTCCGGCCCCATGCGCCCGACCAGGGTCAGGTAGGCGGTGAAGCCGATCACCGAGCCCGGAATCACCAGGTACAGCAAGGAGCCGATATAGCGGATGTTCCATTCCATCGCGAACGGGATGCCCTGGACCAGGCAGTAGACCGCCAGCATCGTCGCGCCGTAGAGCATGCCCCAGGCGTTGGTGGTCAGCGGCTTGAGCCCGGCCTTCTGCTGCAGGCTGGACAACAGGTTGCCGGCCGAGAAAAACAGCGTGCCGAGCAAGGCCAACCCCAGGCCCAGCAGGGTGTGCGGGCCGGCAGTGTGCCCGGAGAGTTCCGGCCAGAACAGCAAACCGAGTCCGAGCAGGCCAAGAGCGCCGCCCATCAGCACATTGCGGGCAATCTTCTGCTTGAAGAACACCCGGGCATTGAGGGCATTCCACAAGGTCGCGGTGGAAAACACCACCGCCACCAGGCCGCTGGGCACCCACTGGCTGGCGGTGAGGAAACACATGAAGTTCAGGCAGAACAGGCACAGGCCCTGGGCCAGGCAGATCAGGTGACCGCGGCGGTTCATCGGTTGCAGGCGGCGACTGAGCAGCAGCAGGACGAACAGCACCAGCGCCGCCAGGCCGAAGCGATAGACGATGGAAACCGGAATCGCCACCACCCCCAGTTGCAGTTTCAGGGCGATCCAGGTGGTGCCCCAGATCAATACGGTCAGCAGGTAGAGAAACAGGTTCATGCGGCAGACTCCAGAAGACAGGCTTCAGTGTCTGCGGACAAGCCGCTCCCGCGCTTGCAAAAACTTGCGCTTTTATCGGCCCGCGACTGCCAGGGCATTACGCGACGGAGTAGGATGCAAGGCGTTGGAGAACAGACCATGCCCGCACTGGATACCCTACAAGTCTTTCAAGCCCTGAACCGCTCGCCCCATTCGCGCCTGGAGCACAGCGCGGAGCTCGGTGACGGTTTGGCCGCGGCGTTGTGGAGCAACCACCACGACGCCCAGGACTACGAGGCGCCCGGTCATCACACCCTGTCCTGCTACATTGCCGGCGGTACCGGGACCTTTCGCCGTGACCGCCCGGACACCAAGGGCGGCCCGGACAAGCTGTGTATCCTGCCCGCCGAACATCAGTCCGGTTGGGTGATCAACGGCAGTATTCGCCTGGCTCACCTGTATTTCAGCCCGGAACAGTTTGCGCTCGGTTGTGTGACGCTGTTGGACCGTGAGCCCCGTGAGCTGCAGTTGCAGGAACATACTTTTCTGGATGACCCGCAGCAGGCCCTGCGCTTTCGCCAACTGATCAGCCTGGACTGGGATGAACCGGGAGAGCGCCTGCTCAGCAGCAGCCTGGCCCATGAGTTGCTCGGCCATACGTTGCTCAATCAGGTGGGGATGCGCCAGGGCTTGCGATTGAAAGGCGGTTTGGCGGCGCATCAGCGACGGCTGTTGGTGGAGTGCATCGACAGCCGCTTGGACCAGCCGTTGAGCCTGGGTGAGTTGGCCGGGTTGTGCGCGCTGTCGGAATACCACTTTGCGCGGATGTTTCGTACCAGCTTCGGCTTGCCGCCCCATCAATATGTACTGGCGCGGCGCCTGGAGCGGGCGCGGCTGCTGTTGCGCGGTAGCGGGCAACCACTTGGGGAGATTGCCCTGGCGTGCGGGTTTGCCAGTGCCAGTCATTTCGCCAATCGGTTTCGCCAGGTGCTGGGCGCAACGCCCGGCGAGTACCGGCAAGCCTTCGCGCACTAAAGCCGAACACCGTCCCTGTGGCAACCCCATTCCGGTAGGAGCGTGGCTTGCCCGCGAAGCTTTTGGCGATCTCAGGGGCCTCTTCGCGGGCAAGCCCTGCTCCTACAGGTTATGCGGTGTTTTCAAGATGCCGTTTTTTCAGTCAACCTTGTTGGCCAACGCCGTCACCACCTGGTCCTCCACCGCCTTGACCTGCCGCCCACCGACCAGGTAGTTGTTGCTCAGCATGGCGAACACCAGCAGCCGCCCATCACGGCTGGTGACATAACCGGCCAGCGACGACACACCGCCCATGCTACCGGTCTTGGCATGCAGGTTGTTCGCCGCCGCCGTACCATGCAGGCGTTTGCGCAGGGTGCCGCCGATCATCCGCTCGGAATTACCGGCAACCGGCAACGCCGCATACCAGGCCTGGAACCAGGGGCGACTGCGCGCCACCAGCAGCAAATCGCTGAGGGTCTGCGCCGACACCTGGTTACGCCGTGACAAACCGGAACCATCGAACTGCAGCAACTGCGCCGACGCCACCCCGTGCCCCTGCAGGAATCCGTTGACCGCCGCCACACCTGCCGCCGCCGTGCCCTCATGGGCGGTCTTGCGGCCCATGGACTTGAGCAGGATCTCCGCCATATTGTTGTTCGACAACTTGAGCAGCGGCGACATCAGCTCCGCGAGGACCGGCGACTGGTGCTCGACCAGCGGCTGCGCCGCAGCCGGCGTGGCAACACCCAGCAAGCTGCCGCCTTCCACCGCGATCCCCTGCTGGAGCAGGGCGCTGCGGAACAGATCGGCCACCAGCCCGGTCGGCTCCCAGACGCTGACCTGGGCAATGCGCTCCGCGCCCTTGGGCAACGCGCCGTCAATGCGCAACAGGTTGCCACCATGGCCGCGACTGACCACCAGCGGACCGCCACGGCCCGTCGTGGCCCGGTTGAGCACGTTCATGTAGTGGTTGGCCGGGGTGAAGCTGACCCGAACCGGCTGGCGCGCGGCGCCACCGGCACGCACATTCACCAGGATCGAACCGACATCGAGGTCCGCGTTCGGCGACACGCTCAGCGCGGAAATCTGCGCCGCAAAATACTGTTGCTCGTCATCGGCGGACCAATCGACCCCCAGCCGTTCGTGGTCGAAGGCGGTGTCATCGAGGATCAGCCGTCCGCGAACCCGCGTGATGCCTTTACGCGCCAGCCCGGCCGCCAGGGCCTGGTAGTCTTCCTGGCGCATGCTCGGGTCGCCCGTGCCGCGCAGGTACAGGTCGCCGTTCAGCACGTTGCCCTGCTGCACACCGGTGCTCAACAGGGTGGTGGAAAACCGATAATCGGCACCGAGGATTTCCATCGCCGCCGCCGTGGTCACCAACTTCAGGCTGGAAGCCGGAATCAGGCGGAATTGCGGATTGTATTCACACACCAGTTTGCCGGTGTTCGCCTCGCGTATCACCAGCGAGGTCATCGCGCCTTGCAGCGCCGGGGCGCGCAGGACACTGTCGAGCCCGGCGCAAAAAGCCGAGCGTGGCAACGGCAATGGTAACTGCGCTGCTTGCAGGACCACCGTCCGGGCCGGCTCGGGAGCCTTCGGCGCCTTGCTCGAACAGGCCGCCAACAGTACGCATAACGCCAACGCGACGCCCTTGCCCATGAAACCCTGTACCGAATTCATCTTCCGCCTCGAACTCAACCAATAAACACACAATAGCCGCTACCCGCGACTCATCACTCAGGAGGCACGTAAGAACAAGGTACTTAGCGAGTCAACGGGGGAATTATGCGGGAACACCGTCCCCGGAATCCATGCGTGGCGATTCGCTTTCCGGGGACAGGGTTTGTGGTTCAGGGCGCCAGGGTGGTGACGGAAAAGCTGTTGGCGTGAAACAGTGGATCGGCCTTGGCTTCGCCCTTGGCGGTCGCCGGCAGGGTGAAGTCCATGGCGGGCAGGTAGACCTTGCCGCTCAGCGGGTCGAACGCCATGTTGTAGGCCATCGGCAAGGTGCTGACGCTACCCAGCGTACGGTAGTGATCGAGGTCCGTCTGTTCCACCAGCGTCAGGTTGGCGTCCACCCCGCTGGGGATGATCAGCCGATGTTGTCGGGCATCCCAGGCCAGGGCGTTGACGTCCCGGGTGATCGGCAGGCTGGCCTTGACCGCGCCGCTCTCCAGGTCGGCCACGATCAGCCGGGGTTGCTCGCCGCGACAGGCGACGAACAATCGCTGCCCTGGCTGATCCTCGGCCAGGGCGCTGGGTTTGGGGCAACCCTCGAAGCTCCAGCTGTCGAGCACTTCGAAGGTGCTGGCGGAAAACCGCGCCACCTTGCCTTCGTCGCGCATCGGCAGGAAGAAACTGCCGTCGCCCTTGACCAGCAGCGGATCGATTTTCTTCACGTCCAGTTCATGGGCGGCGGTGATCTTTTCCTGCTTGGGGTCGAAGACAAACAGTGTCGAACGATCCGCCCGCCGTCCGCTGACGACGATCACCTGGCCGCTGCGCGGCTCATACACCGCGCTGTTGAGATTGCTCTGGGCCACGGGAATGCGTTTGAGCAGCTTGAGGCTCGACAGCTCCACCACGCCGAGGCTGCCGTCGGTATTGAGCACGAACACGCGATTGCGTTCGGGCACGAACACCACGGCGTTGGCCCCTGCCGAATGCTCGAGGGTTTTCACCAGGCGCTGTCTGGCCACGTCGAACACGCTCAGGCCGTTTTCCCGCCGGGCCAGGAACAGGTAGGGCCGGGTTGGATCGAGGGCAGCGAACCCCCAGCTGTCGCCGGAGCCGGGCAAGGTCACCTGATGCTCACGCTGGTACAGGCGCCCGTCCTCGGGTGCAGCCGCCAGGGCGGCACCACTCAGGGTCAGGGCCAGCAGGACTGCACTGATTCGTTTCATCAAAACTCCAGGGTGCTGGAGACAGACACCTGGCGCGCATCACCCATGGACACGAACAGCTGGCTGACCGCCGAGGTGTAGTAGACCTTGTTGAACAGGTTCTTCACGTTGAGCTGGAACTTGACCTTCTGCCCTTCGAGCTGGGTGTCGTAGGTGGCGAAGGCATCGGCCACGGTGTAACCCGGCAGGTCGAAGGTGTTGGCCGCATCCCCGGTGCGATGACCGATATAACGCGCGCCGGCGCCGGCCCGCAGCTTGTCGCCACCGCCCATGATCGAACCGAAGTCGTAGACCGCCGACAGCGACCCAGCATTCTTCGCCACGTTCTGCAGGCGGTTGCCCTGGTAATTGGCGTCCTGGGTGACCTGGGCATCGGTGTAGGCGTAGCTGCCGATCAGGCTCCAGCGATCGCTCAACTGACCGCTGGCATCCAGTTCCAACCCGCGCGAACGGACCTGACCGGCAATGCTGTACTGGGTGGTCAGGCCGTCGGCGACGGACACCAGCACGTTGCGCTTGTGGATATCGTAGATCGCCGCCGTGGCGGTGATGCGCCCTGGAATATCCAGCTTGGTGCCGATTTCCCAGGCCTTGGATTGTTCCGGTTCAAGGGAGCCGTCCAGCACCAGGCGGGTATTGCTGGTCACCGCCAACGGGGCGATGGTGGAGTTGGGCTTGAAAGATTCGGTGTAGCTGCCATAGAACGACAGCTCGTCGGTGTAGCGATACACCAGGCCGGCGCGCGGCACGAACTTCTCGCCATTGCCGTTGGTGTTGACCTGGAACGGCCGGCCCTTGCCCGCGAACTGGTCATACATCTGGTAGCGACCGCCGGCGACCAGGATCCACTGGTCGTTGAGGTGGATCGAGTCCTGGGCGAACAGCGAGTCGCTGCGCAACAGGTCGGTCTGGTCGCTGTCCTTGGGGCTGACGGTGGAGCCCGGGACTTCGCGTCCGTAGATCGGGTCCAGGTAGCTGAAGGTGTTCAGCGGGCTCTGGCGGATCAGGTCGGAGCGGTAGATCTTGCGGTACTCGTCGTCCATGCCGAACACCAGGTCATGCTGCATGCCGGCCACATCGACCTTGCCTTCGAGGCTGGCGGTGGTGAAGCGGTCGGTGGTCAGAGCGCCTTTGGTGCCGTCCATGCTGCGCACCAGGGTGCCGTTGGCCGGGTTGACCGAAACCACCCGGACCTGGCTGGCATCGTAGGTTTCGCGGTTCCAGCTGTAGCCGAGGTGCGCTTTCCAGCTGTCGTTCAGGTCGTGGTCGGCTTCGAAATGGACCAGGTCGGAACGGCCTTCCATGTTGTTGAACGGCTCATCCAACCGGCGATCCTTGGGGATGGCCAAGGGGTGGTTGGTCCGCGGGTCGATGGCCGTGCCACGGTCGAACGGGGTCAGGAACTCGCGGTGCTCGTAGGACAGCAGCAGCTTGGTGGTCTCGCCGAACCAGGCCAGGGACGGGGCGATCAGGGTCTCGCGGTGGGCACCGAAGTCGCGCCAGTAATCTTCGTCTTCACGGTCGAGGACCATGCGGTAGGCCAACCCGGAATCGCCGAGGGCGCCGGTGCTGTCGAGGCTGCCGCCGCTGCCGTTCTTGCCCGAACCGTAGGTCGAGCCGCGCAGGGTCACGGCGTTGTACTGCTCCAACTGGGGTTTCTTGCTGACCAGGTTGACCACACCGCCCGGGTCCTGGATGCCGTAGAGCAGGGAGGCCGGGCCCTTGAGCACTTCGACCCGATCGGTGGTGGCGTTCAGCGCGCGGCCCTGCACCAGCGGCATGCCGTCCTGCATGATCGAACCGTTACGGTTGTCGCCGAAGCCGCGAATCATCACCGCGTCCTGGGTGCTGCCGAGGGTGTTGGCCTGGGTGATGCCGCTGATGTTGTTCAGCGCGTCATCAAGGTTGCGCGGGGTCTGGTCACGCAGGACCTGGGCCGAGACCACGTTGATGGTCTGCGGGATTTCCTGCAGCGAGGCGCTGGACCGGGCCACCGAGGTGACCTGTGGCGGCTGGTAGCTGGTGGAGGACGCCTGCGGGGTGCCGTTGATGGTGGTGGCGCCGAGGTTCAGGGCGCCCTGGGTCGGCAAGGGTTCGAGGGCCAGGGTGTGGTCGTCGGTGCGGCGGAAGGTGAAACCGGAGTTGCTCAGCAGCTGTTGCATGGCCTGCTCGGCGCTCATCTGCCCGTTGATCGCCGGGGCCTGGTGACCGTAGGCGGCTTCGTCGGTGTAGACCACGCTCAGGCCGGTCACCCGACTGAAGTCGTTCAGGGCCTGGGGCAGCGGTTTGGCGGCAATGGCGAAGGTGAACTGCGCGCTGTGCTGCGCCGCGAACTCGGCTGCCAGGACCACGCCCGGGGGCAGCAAGGCCAACCCCGATACCGCCAGCGCCGACGCGCCGAACCACCGCTTGACCGAACTGCCTGCCACCGATTTTGCCCTGGACTTCATGTGTGCCTGACCCATACGTAGAGAAATCATTAATGCGAATGAATCGCACTTTCAACCACTACACGGATGGGCTTCGCGTTTACCTCACCTTTATTTTGAAAATATTTTCCCAGGTCAGCGCAAGACGATGACCCGACCCAGCAGACTGTGCTGTTCAAAGCCCAGCACGCCTTGCAACGAATCGAGCACCGCCCGCGGATCCTTGTTCGGAAAACTGCCGCTGATCCGCCGTGCCGCCAGGCTGTCGTTGAATACCAGGATCCGTCCCGGGTAATACCGGCCCAGGTCCTGGACCACCTCGGCGACGCTGGCTTTCGAATAGTTCAGCCAACCCTGGCGCCAAGCCAGCAACTGGTCGCTGTTCACCGGATGCAACGGTTGCGCCGAACCATCGACATAGGCCACCTGCTGGTTGGCGCCGAGAATCTGTTGCGGCGCGCCCGCACTCGCGCGAACCCCGACCCGCCCGGACAACACCGTCACCCGCGCACCACCCGGTTGCAAGCGCACTTCGAACTGCGTGCCGAGCACCCGCGCCTCGCCCCCCTGCGCATCCACCACAAAGGGCTCGCCGGTATGGGTCACCTGGAAAAACGCCGAGCCCCGACGCAGCCGGACATGCCGTTCGCCCGCGCTGAAATCCACGGAGATCGCACTGTCGGTGTCCAGGGTGACTTCGGAACGGTCGGCCAGGGTCACCGTGCGCACCTGCCCCGGCACCGACACATAGTCGGCGCCGAGGTCGTCGAGCCAACGACCGGGCTCGAAACCCAGGCCCATGGACACCGTCAGCAGCAGGCAGGCGGCCATGGCCAGGCCCGCCGACCAGCGCCAGCGCGTTGCCGGCTTGGGCCGGTCCATGGCCGCGAGCAAGGCTTGCAAGACCACAGCCTCCTCTTTGGCCAAGGTACTCGCCGGCACTTCGCTCAGTTCCCAGAGCACCTGGGCCTGGGCATAGGCCTCGACATGGGCCGGATCGGCTTGCAGCCAGAGACTGAAGCGCGCCTGGTCACCCCGGCTCGGTTGATTGTGCAACAGGCTGAGCCAGGCCAGGGCGGCCTGTTCCTGGTTGGGTGTCACGGCAATGCTGGAAGAATGGATCACGATGCTTTCCCTGGCAGACGTGTGGCGGATGGCGCTCGATGCCCGGCCGAAGGCTCTCGCAGACTGGCCTTGCAAGCCTCAAGGGCACGCATCATGTGTTTTTCCACGGCACTTTGCGAGAGGCCCATGACCTTGGCGATCTCGGTGTACTTGCGACCATGGATCCGGTTGAGCAGGAAAATCTGCCGGGTGCGCTCCGGCAGGCTGCGCAGCGCCGCCTCGACATGACGCAGATCGTTACCGGCCTCCAGGGCCGCCTCGGGCTCGCAGCTCTGGTTATCCTGCTGCTCGGGCAGCCAGCCTTCATTGACCCGCACGCGAACACCCTCGCTACGCAAATGGTCGATGGCAATGTTGCCGGCGCAGCGCAGCAGGTAGGTGCTCAGCTCCTCCACCTGCACCAGGGGCCGACGCCAGAAACGCAGGAACAGGTCCTGGACCAGGTCCGCCGCCGTCGCCCGACAACCGACCCGGCGACTGACCAGCGCCTCCATCTGCGAACGCTGGGACAGGAACACTTGCAGGAAGTGCGCGCGACCGGCGTGCAACTCGGTCCTCTCGGCATCCGGGTTCTCGGGGGGGCGCAGGGCCAGGTTCATCACGACACTCCCAGCAACAGTCAGCCGCCGAGCAGCAGTAGGCCAGCGGAAAGGACGCCAATATTAATGATAAAAATTCTCATACGCAAAAACATCCGACGAGCCGTGGTGGCACAAGGACATTTACCGGTGGCTATCCGAACGGATAGTCATGCTGAAAAAAACTGGAGGATGGGCCGAATGCTGGGCTAATTTCGGGCGGTCGACGGTTGCCGTCCCAGCACGGGCCGCCGACCCGTCTCGGGTTCTCATACGTGGAGGAGTCCCCGGGCCGGTCTTACTTGATCGTCCAACACACGGCCTCTTCAGCCAGGCAGTCGAGGGGAATGCCGTCCGCTAACCGAGCAGGGAGCTTCCATGAACAACACGCCGTTCAATCTCAACAAACATATTGCCGAATATCATTACGACTACGTCACGGTCCTTGACGACATCGTCCCCCCCGAGTTGTGCGACACCTTGAAAGAACGGGTCGAGCGCACCATCGAACAAGGTCGGGTCAAGCTGGTCAACCATCAGGGACTGGGCACCCGCGAGGTGTCCGATGCCGGCGGGCAATACCTGCACTACATCTTCCTGGGCCAGGATGTGCGCGATCACTTGCCGGAACTGACGGCGATCTATCACTCGTTGCTGCCGCTGATCAGCCTGGTCACCAGCCAGGCTGCGATTGTCTCGCCCCACAGCCGCTCGGACATCAATATCAAGGTCTACCCCGAAGGCGGCGGGACCTTGGGCGAGCACTACGACACCAACGCGATCACCGTGCTGTTGTTCCTCACCAGCAACCGCGAAGCCCCGCTGCGCATGCAGATTCCCCGGGCCCATCCGAGCAAGCCGGAACCCTGGATCGAACACCGGCATATCCACGCCAAGGCCGGTTCGGTGCTGGTCATGAAGGGCCGGGAAATCCTCCATGACTGCGAACCGACGGTGACGGAAAAGAAGATCACCGTGGTCCTGAACTACTACACCCGGGATGACGTATGGCGTCCGGAAAAATTCGATGCCTTCGTCTATGACGGCGTCGATCCGGAGATCGCCGCCTGAACCTCGTCCACGTCCTTGTCGTCGCCATTGCGGCGGCAAGGACGCCCTCCCCGCCTTCGCCAACAGGACCTCGAATCCCCATGAAATTTCAACCGCTGGACCTGGCCCTCGGGCTATTGGTCACGATTATCTGGGGCAGCAACTTCTCGGTGATCGAACTGGGCCTTGAGCAGTTGGACCCGTTTCTGCTCACCGCCCTGCGCTTCACCTGCTGCGCCTTGCCCCTGGTGTTCTTCATGAAACGACCGGCGGGCGTCAGTCTCACCGCCATCGCCGGTTACGGCCTGCTGTTCGGCGTCGGGCTCTGGTGGGTGGTGAACTACGCCATGCACCTGGGACTGACCCCAGGCCTGGCCTCGCTGATCCTGCAATTCAGCGCCTTCTTCACGATCTTCCTCAGCGCCTGGCTGCTCAAGGAAAAGATCGCCGGGCCGCAGATCGCCGGGGTGATCCTCGCCAGCCTCGGCCTGCTGTCGATCATTCACTTCACCGAAGGCCAGGCGGTGCTCACCGGCACCGTGCTGGTGCTGCTGGCAGCCCTGAGCTGGAGCGCCTGCAACCTGATCGTCAAGCAGACCCGCCCCGGCGATATGGTCGCCTTTATCGTCTGGTCCAGCCTGTTCGCGGCACCGCCGCTGTTTCTCATGACCTGGCTGGCCAAGGGCAGTGCACCGTTTTATCAACTGGGCACGAACCTGACACCTGCGGCGATCTTTTCGGTGCTGTTCCAGGCCTATGTCACCACGCTGTTCGGCTACCGGGTGTGGAACAACCTGATGAAGAAATACCCATCGTCCATGGTCGCGCCGTTGTCGCTGATGGTGCCGATTTCCGGTGTCACCACTTCGTGGCTGATGTTCGACGAAAGCATCGGGCCCTATAAGCTGGCCTCGATCGTGGTGATCCTGCTGGGCATTGCGCTGTTTATCAATGCCGCGCTGATTGCCAACTGGCTGCAGGCCAGGGCCGCACGCGAGGCGGGCGAGCCGCAGGGTTGAGCGGATCGCGCTGGCGCACGATAAAAAACGCCCGATGCACTGCACCGGGCGCTTCATAAGTCACTCTGGCGATAAACCGCTTATCTCACCAGGGACGGACTACCGAAGGTCAACGCCAGTTCGCCGCCAACACCGGCTGCAAGGCCTGCTGCTCGGCGGGGCTGAAGCTGGTGGTCACGGCGCTTGGCGGCGCGAACGCGGCCATGGCCTGGACCAGCGACTCGACATTGCGATCGGACAGGTGTTTGCCTGCCCCGGCCATGATATCGCCCGGACGCTCCGGGGTTGCCGCATACCAGTTGCGCAGCGTCACGTCCTCCTGGCTACCAAGGACCGAGATATGCAGGTCCTGCCCGGAGTGCTGGAACCACAGGCGTTCGGGCGTGACGTCCGGGCTGAAGACCAGCTTGCCCATCATGTCGCTGAACGCCAGATCGTACTGTCCGTGCCCCAGGTTCACCGTCGACATCGTCCCACTGATGACCGCCTTGTTCTTGCCATCTCCCAGAGAGATATCCGCCATGACAGCTGAATCGCTGACGGTGTTGTTGCCATTGCCCAGCACCAGCTTGCGGATTTCGCCACTGACGGTGTTGTTACCGTTGCCCAAGGTGACTGTCGCACTACGATCAGTGACCACTACCTGGTTGTCGCCATTCCCCGCCGTCACTACGCTACCGTTGCCCTTCAGTTGCAGGTTGTTGTTGCCGTCGCCCAGGATCACCTTGTCGCTGCTGCCGGTAACCGTAATGTTGCTGGCTTCGCTTCCCGGCATTTTCAGGGTCGCCATCGTGGCACTCAACCGCACGTTGTGCGTACCGCTGAGAGTGACGTCAGCGAAGGTCTTGTCCACCGTGACATCGAAGGACGCACCTGGCGTTATCCCTGAACCGGCACCACCGGTAATGGGTTTCGCCGGATCAGCGCCTCCGGTGATCGGTTTCGACGGTTCGACAACCATCGGACCGCTCCCCCCGGGCAGGGGTTTCACCGGTTCGACCACCACCGGGTCGCGACTGGCAAGAAGCTTGTCGAGCCGATCCTGGGCCTCTTTGCGCGCGGCATCGATATCCACCGACGGCCGCGTCGGGATGTCGATGATCGGGGTCAGGCCGGTTGGTACATCGATAATCGGGCGCAGCGGATCGGGCGTGGTGACCGTCGACGGCTTGGGTAGCGGGTCCAGGGCGTGGGTGGCAAAGATGAAGTCGGACTTGTCCAACTGCGACACGTCCAACGCATCCAGGTAGGCCAATGAAGTCTTGCCACCGGTAGGGTCCAGCGCCGTGGTACTGATGTCGACGCCGTGAATCTGCGCCATGCCATTGATGGTGCCACGATTGTTCAGCGTGACCGCCAATTGGTCAAAACGCATGATGCCGGTCTGGCGCAAGTCGATCTTGTCGACCCCGTGACGGAAACCACGCACGGCATTCTTGAAGTCGCTGACACCGGGCTGCATCGCCACCACAAAGGTGTCCGACGTCGCACTGTCATGGCTGTAGAGCTGACCGGCCAGGGAGGCAACGAACTGCCCGTTGGCACCGCTGGTCAGACTCACGCCTTTGGCACCGCCCTTGAGAATGATGGTACCCAGGCCTTCCTGGGGTATCACGGCCGGCGCATTGCTGTCGACGTAAGCCGCCGGTGCGACAAAGGTGTCCTGGAACTTGAACTGTGCGGCACCGATAGCGCTGGTTGTCTGGTTTTTCAGTACCAGGCTCTGGCCCTTGCCCAGGTCGACTTTGACATCAGCGCCCTGCTGAGTGATCAGCAGGTCTTTGAACGTCTTGCCGGTGAAGCCCACCAGATCGATGAGTTCGCCTTGGGCGGCGTTGAAATTCACCACGGTGTCGTTGCCGGCTTCCCGGCGATGCACCACGAAGAAATCCTTGCCGCTGCCGCCGGTCAGCGTGTTGTTGCCGCGCCCGCCGTCCAGTAGCGAATCGGCCTGAGCCGCCACCAGCGTATCGTTGCCGTCGCCCGTCACCAGATTCTGAATCGACGCCGGATTGCGTATCGTCAGGGCTGCCCCGCCGATACTTGCGACGCCGGTCAGCAGGTTGATCGAGGTATCGCCGGAAACCGCTGCCGCGTTCAGAGTATTACGCCCGCCCGCCGTGCCGTTTACCGCGTCATCCAGCACATTGCGACCGGCCTGGCGGCTCACTGCCTTGAGGTACTCATCGGTGTAGAAGTAGCTATCGTCCGCAGTGGTCTTGCTGCCATAAAGGCGCAACGACCAGCTGTTGAGCGTCACCGGCAAGCCACTGGCGACATCCGTCACTTGCAACTTCCAGGTGCCGGCCGAGTGCTCGCCCCAGTCGTGGGTGGTCATGAAGGTGTAGCGGAAGGTACCCGAGTCGGTGCTCCCGACATCCGTCGCACTAGCCCCGGTCATACCGTCCGGCACCTTGCCCTGGCGGTTGAGCAGGATGCTCTGGGTACCATCGGGCGAGATCAGCTTGAGGGTCAGGTCCCCCAGGCGACCGACCTGTGCGTCGAAGTCGATCTCGGCGTGCTCGATGTTCAAGCCGGCATTCATGACCAGGGTCGAGGTCAGGGTGGTCCCCGCCGCGACGGTCTGTCCAAGGGTACCGCTGGACGCCGAAAACATGGCTTCGTTGGCACCGGTGCCCTGGGTCATCCAGGCTTCGGACAGGCGCACCGCCGCCCGCGCGTCGACTTCGCCGAAACCATAGTCGTTGCTGGTGTGCATCCCGCCGCCGTTCCAACCGTGGGCGGCGTTATCGCTCCACTGGGTGGCCGGGTCATTGATCTGCCGGGCCGACAGGGCAAGGATCTGCTGCACATCGCGATAACCGAGGTTGGGATTGGCCTGCAGCATCAGTGCAACAACGCCCGAGACAATCGGCGCGGCGAAACTGGTGCCCTGCATGCTCGTGTAGTCATTGCCGAAGGTCGAGCCACGCTCGGTTTCAAGCATGTGACTGGTGGACACCACATTGCTACCCGGTGCGGACACCAACAGGCTCGCGCCCGGGTTGGAGAACGGTGTCGAGCCGATCTGCAAGGTCGACAGGTCACCCTGGGCATTGATCGCACCGACCTCTACCGAGAAACGGTTGTTGTTGGTCAGCGAACCCTGGGCATTGCCGCCGGTGGCCCGGCTGTTACCACCGGCCGCAACGATCACCGTGCCCAGGCCGCCGCGCCCGTTGTTGGCAGCATATTGGGCGTTGGCGGTCAGCGAGCTTGCGGTATTGATCTGGCCGTATTGCAGATTGCTGATGGCGAAATCGTGTTCGAATCCCCAGCTGTTGTTGACCACGTCATAACTGACCATATGCCCCAGGCCGGTCAGATCGTTGCCGTTATTGGCCAGGTAATAGCCGCCCAGAGTCGCTTCATAGGCAACGCCGACACCACCGATGCCGTTCTTCGCTGCGACCATGACACCCGCCACCATGGTGGCGTGGTTCGACACCACGCCCGGCAGGCTGCCCTTGTCCCGTTCGGTCTTCAACCAGGCCTGATCAACGTTCGGTGCCAGGTCCGGGTGCTGGATATCGAAGATCTCGGGCGTAGTAGCAAACTGGCCGCCCGGTTCGAACTGGCCAATCCGCACGCCTTTGCCGGTGTAGTCTTTCCAGACCGGCAGCACGTTGGTATCGCTCAGGTACCATTCCTGGGCGGCCAGTGGGTCAAGGGGTACTTCCGGGGTCAGCAACGTCACGCCCGCCCGCATCGGCGCGGTCTTGCCGCTACTCAGGTCCATGACCGAGGCGGCGCCATTGCCGGCGCTATCCACCACGCCATATTTGAAACTGATCAAGCCGATGAATTTCGGGTCCGGGGTGAACAGGACATCACCTTGCTGGGTCAAGCTCACCGTACCGCCGATCGCATCGCCGACGTTGGCAATCCGCAGCGGCCCCTTGCTGTTGAGGGTCTGGTCATTGGCCAGCAGGCTGGCAGCGGAAATCAGATGCGCCTGGCGACGATCGAAGGCTTTGCCGTCCTTGTCGAGACTCAGGACATCCGCTACCGGCATGGCGTTGGGTTGATCCAGGTCGACCGCGGAGATATCGGAAAAGTTGAGTTTCTGGATGTTTTTCAGAGTCACCGTGCCATCGCGTCCGGAAACCTTGTCGGCCACTTCGTAGCCTGTAGTATTACGGGTGATGCGATAGTCGCCATGGTTACCGTGCAGGGTCACCAGGTTGATGCCGCCGTCGCCGTCGATGACGGCGTTGCCGTGACCGACTTCGATGACATCATTACCGGCACCGCCGTAGATGGTATCAGTGCCACCACCCGCGTGAATGATGCTGCCACCTTCGGAGGCGTAGATGGTGTCGCCATTGGGACCTGCGTAGATCACCGCCTTGCCGGTGCCTCCGATGATGGTGTTGTGGCCAGTGCCACCGACCAGAACGTCGTTGCCACCACCACCGACTAGCATCGAATCCCCCGAGCCGCCCTTGATAAAGGCACTGGAGTTACCGCCGCTGACAATAATGTCATTACCGCGCCCACCTTCGGCGATGGTCAGGCCGGCCTTGGCCATATTCAGCCGTACCCCTTCATCACCGACGATGATCGCCGTGTCGTGACCGCCATTGCCATGGATATTGTCCGGATTGTCGGACGCACTGATCACAAAGACATCGTCGCCCGCACCGCCATTGTAGGTGTTGCTGCCACCACCCCCCACCAGCCAGCTACCGCTCGCGGCCGCCGTGAGGATATCGTTGCCACTGCCACCATAGAGGTTGGAGACGCCCAGTTTTGCTGCGTCCAGAGATTCGCCAGTCGTGCTGTGGCTGCTGTAGGCGGTAGTGGTGATACCACCGCTACTGGAGAGCACCTTGGTCCCATTACCCAGGACACTGAGCACACTGCTCACCGGGTCGCCGATAAAATCGACAGCCAAGGCTTCCTGGGTCTTGCCATTAACGGTGAACGTTCCGCGCGCCAGAACCTTGTTACCATCACGTACTTCGGTGCCGGCAGACGTGGAGCGTACGCTGATCTGAGTGATGCCCAGTTGATCGAGGGTCTTAAGCTCACCTGCGTCAACCTTGGCATCGTGGGTGCCGTCGACCCAGACTCGCAACTGACTCCAGATCGGATCGCGAGCGTCGATCACACCATCACCGTTCTTGTCCTCGCTGGCCAAGGCGGCAAAACCGTCCTTGAATGTCGCCTGCCCTGGGCCACCATTGCTTCCGGCCTTTCCTTTGTAGTACTCGGAGAACATCTGGCTGACGTCCTTGATCTGCCCGCTGCCGTCATCAAGTACCAACATACCGGTAGTACGATCTGCCCAGCCGGTGCGCTTGAGGGTACCGCTGTGATCAGTGTCGAACAGAACGCCATCATGCATATCAGTCATGCGCACGCCGTTGCCAGTAAGGTCCAGCAACAGCGGATCGACGAAAGTATTAAAGGTGGTCATCGCCGACAGGCCATTGAGGGTCACGGCATTGTGTAGGCTGAAATCCGGATTCGACGTGCCGGAACGGTCCAGGTAGAACTGGGACAGATAAGTATTGGGACGTGCGTTGGGATCCAGCTGCATTTCACCGGGGCGGATACCGCCCGAGGCGAGGCTGCCCATTTGCGTGGACGCAAAATCGGTTTTGCTGAGAATCCCCCCCAGGGAGAAAACACTGTGGGTGGCGGCGTTTTCGACAAAGCCGTTGGCGACGTCCTGGCGCGCCTTATTTTCGGTCTGAACCTGAGTTTGCGGTTTTGGATTCGGGTTGATGTCGATATTGATCAGATTTCCAGCGCCCCCCGAAATCAGAGTCTTTCCACTCGCAACAAAATTGTAGTCTCCAACAAGCGTCTCTGCAGCCTTGCTGGACATACCGAACACTTGACCAGATACAAACCCCGTAGTGTTATCAAAAGCCCGGAACACCGGATCAAGTAATTGTTGCTCGTTAATCCAGGTATTTATTTTTGAATTCAGTGTATCCGGAATCATGGCAACAGAGAGCATCGCATGTGAAACCCCTGCCATGACCCCGCCGAACTCAATGGAGCCTGTTTTATCCTTAAAGTAATCCCCCACCTTTGTAGAATAGGGTTCCACTCGCACATTGAGCTCCGCCCCCAAAAGAGAGTTTATATGCTCTCCAACCTTAAACCCCACAGAAAACGAAAGCGCCAACTGCCCAAGAGCACGATTACTCGTTTTCAGGGCAAGCAAGGCAGCAATATCAGAATAACTGTCCAGCCCGGCAGTACCATTAGAGAACTTGAATATTGCACTTGCCAAAATAAGAGGCGCTGCCGTATTTTCCACCAGGGCCGGGAGCGTACCACTCCCTACAGACGCCATGGCTTTCATAAGGGTTGCATAATCCCCAAATCCTTCCAGCGGATTAACATTTCCTTTTTTTTTCGAAACTGTCAAAGCCTCCCCTGCAAAATAGGTATCCAAAAGATTGGCGATTTCTTCCATTCGCCCAACAGTCAACGTCATTGCAAACTCCCTGTTAGTTCACTACCGAAATATAACGCACAAAACACCCAGATAAAAATCCAAAAAGCGCAGCATTCACTAACGCATAAAATCGTACAAAATAACGTACACCTCTACCTCCTCGCCCCATCAAACACCAAACAATGAAAACATTAAAAAAAATCCACCCCTTTAAATGCAAATACACGCCAATAAAAAAATCATCTTTCACACCCAACACATATTTTATTGCAAGAAACACCAACACACCCAACAACAAGGGATAGATAAAATATTCCGTATTAAAGTCCCGATCTGCCTTCTCACTCATCTCAACCTCATTTATAAATTCAGAAATTCAAAGCCTGTACATCCAACTCATCTACATAGCACTTTCATCACCCGCCATACAAACCAAAACACAACCCCTATTATTTCCCTTCCCCATAAAGCCACCCGACTCGGCACCCGATATTTATTTCAGAACAGTCATAACCTACGATCAGCAGAAAATTTTATTGCTACTTTCCGGATTGTATCAATCGCTTTCATACTGACATCATGACGATCTTTACCAAGATCAATATCGATCTGCAATTCATTGTAAGAAGCCCAGATAAACGACAATCGCTAAAAAACCGGTGACCGACAATAACGACCCGGCGATTACCCATGGGGTCTTCATACTCATCATCCTTGTCATGGATTAAAGCCCTCCTGAAATAAAATTTTCTATGTCGCACGAGTGCCTCTGCCCTCAACGCTCGCGCAAACTCTCATCCCGATGCTGCTCCAGAGGACTCAGGAAATACTCGATCACCCGACGCTGATCCGTCTTCACTTCGGCTGTCACCGACATACCCGGTGACAGCATCACGTCCTCGCCGCCGACCCGGATATGGTCGGTTTTCAAACGAATACGGCTGCTGTAGATCAACCCGCGCTTCTCGTCTTCGATAGCATCGTTGGAGACGCTGACCACCTCGCCCTCCACCGTCCCGTACTTGGTAAAAGTGAAGGTCTCAACCTTGACCGCGACCGGCTGCCCGGCCCGCACAAAGCCGATATCCTTGTTCTCCAGCATCGCTTCGACCTCCATCGGCTGGTCTCGGGGAACGATGACCATCAGTTGCTGCGCCGGAGTGACGACGCCGCCCACCGTATGCACGGCCAGTTGCTGTACGGTGCCATCGACGGGAGCAGTCAACTGCGTCCGGGACTCCTGATAACGTGCCTTGGCCAGGTCCTGCGCCAGACTTGCGGCCTTCTGGCCGGAGACCTGAAACAGATCGAGCATGGCCCGACGCGCTTGCGCCACCACCCCTTCGCGACGCCTGCGGGCCTCGCCCTGGGCGGCGGTGGATTGCAGGACGGCGGCCTCCTGCACATTCAACTGGCGCTCCAGCTCCAGCCGCGCCTGTTCCTTTTCCAGGTACTCATGGCGCGCTACGTACTGCTGTTGCAGCAAGCGTTGATAGTCCTCGACCAACTGGCTGGCGATCGGCAGGGTCTTTTTCAGGCTGGCGACCTGGGCCCGGGTCGACTGGATTTCGGCGCTGCGTTGAAGAATTTCCGCATCCACCAGATCGAGGCTGCTACGGTATTCCTGATACTGCCCTTGCAACCAACGTTGGGCCGCCAGCACCTGCTCCGGATCGGCCGCTTCAATGGTTCCCGCCAGAGAAGCCGGTGACCGATTCAGATTGATCGCATCAAGCATCGCCGAACTACGGGCACTGTCGATACGTGCCGCCAGCAGGTCTGCCTGGAGACGTTTCACATCGGCATCAGTTGAAGTGGGATCAAGCTCGACCAACAACTGCCCCACCGTCACCGTTTGCCCATCGCCGACGTGAATGGCCTTGACCACCGCCGTTTCACTGGGCTGAATCAACTTGCTCTTGCCACTGGGCACAATCTTGCCCGGAGCAACGGCCACCACTTCGACCTTACCGATACAAGCCCAGAGCAACGCCAGCACGGCAAACCCCATAAGGCTCCAGAGAAAGATCCGTGGCGCCGGATGCACAGGCCGCTCCTGCAACTCCAGGGCCGCCGGCAGAAACTGCACTTCATGGGCCAACAGCGCAGGGCTGACCATGCGTTTGCGCTGGCGCCAAGACTCGCGCCAGGCGTGACGATAGCGTTGCAACAGGGTCGGCGTTGCACTCATAGGGCTGTCATCCTTGAATCGGAAACGGTCAGTCCCGCCTCGCACGAGTCGACGTGGCGATACAGGAAATATCAGGTGGAAGGTGAAAAGAGGTGGCTCGTCAACCCTGTTGCATGCGATGCAAACGCGAGTAGTGGCCAGCCTGATGCGTCAGGAGTTCAGCATGAGAGCCCTGCTCGACGATCTGCCCTCGATCGACCACCAGAATGCGGTTGGCATCGCGGACCGCCGACAACCGGTGGGCAATAATGATCACACTGCGTCCCTGGCAGATGCTCTGCATGTTCTGCTGGATAATGCGTTCAGATTCATAGTCCAGGGCACTGGTCGCCTCATCGAATATCAGGATTCGAGGATTGCCGATCAACGCCCGGGCAATCGCGACCCGTTGCCGCTGACCGCCTGACAGCGAAGTGCCGTGCTCACCGACGATGGTGTCGTAGCCTTCGGGCAACTCGAGGATGAACTCATGGGCGCCGGCCATATGGGCAGCCTGCATGACCGCTTCCAACGGCGCGCCCGGATCGGACAAGGCGATGTTTTCGCGGATACTGCGGTTGAACAGCATATTGTCTTGCAAGACCACGCCGATCTGCCGGCGCAACGAAGACACGTCGGCCAAGGCCAGGTCCATGCCGTCCACCAGCACCCGTCCGCGCTCCGGGACATACAAACGCTGAAGCAACCGGGTCAGGGTACTTTTACCGGAACCGGAACGTCCGACTACACCAATGACTTCGCCGGCCTCGATTGTCAGGCTGATGCCGCGCAACACTTCGGAGCCGTCGGCCCGGTAGCGGAAATGCACCTGGTCGAACTCGATTCGCCCCTTGAGCGGCGGCAACGCACTGCGTGCGCCCTGGGACAACTCGGTGCGGGTATTGAGGATATCGCCCAGGCGCTGCACGGAGACGCCGGTCTGTTGGAAGCTGGTCCACAATTGCGCCAGGCGCATGATCGGTTGTGCGACTCGGCCGGCGAGCATGTTGAAGGCAATCAGCTCGCCCACTGACAACGCACCATCGATCACCAGACGGGCACCGAGCCATAAGGTCGCGACAGTCACCAGTTTGCCGATCAGCGAGACACTTTCATTGGCAATGGTGGATAGAGTCTGGGTCCTGAAGCCAGCGGCGACATAGGCCGCCATCTGGTTGTCCCACTTGCGGATCACCTGGGGTTCGACGGCCATGGACTTCACCGTGTCGATACCATTGACGGTCTCCACCAGGAAGGCCTGGTTCTCCGCGCCGCGGGTAAAACTCTCTTGCAAGCGCGCACGCAACAAAGGCGTTATAAACGCTGATACCAGCACATAGAGCGGCAGCGACACCAGCACCACCAGGGTCAACCAGCCGCTGTAGTAGAACATGACCGCTATGAACACGACGGAGAACAGTACATCCAACAGCAAGGTAATCGCATTGCCGGTCAGGAAACTACGGATATTTTCCAGCTCACGCACACGGGCGACGGAGTCACCCACCCGCCGCGCCTGGAAGTAGGCCAGAGGCAGGTTGATCAGATGCCGGAACAACCGCGATCCCAATTCGACATCGATACGACTCGCGGTATGCGCGAACACATAGGTACGCAGGCCACTCAACCCCGACTCGAAGAGCATGATGGCGAGCAGGCCAGCGGCGATAACGTCCAGGGTGGTCAGGCCATGGTGAACCAGGACCTTGTCCATCACCACCTGGAAAAACAGCGGCGTCACCAGCGCGAAGAGTTGCAACACAAAGGACACCAGCAACACTTCACCCAAAAGCTTGCGGTATTTGACGATAGCCGGGATGAACCAGGTGAAATCGAAGCGTGAGACCTCAGTGGAGCTCCCCAGCGCAGTCCTCACCAGTACGAGATCTCCGGCCCAGCGGGCGTCGAGCTCCTCGAAGCTGATCACCTGCGGGCGATCCATGCGCGGGTCCTGGATCAAAACCTTGCCCTGATCCAGCTTGGCGACAATGAAGAACCCACCCTCGCGATCCTGGGCAATCGCCGGCAATGGCGTACTCTCCAGGCGCGAAAGTGTGGTCCGTACCGACTTGGCCTTGAGCGTCAGTTTGCGCGCCGCAAGTAACAAGTCAGGCAGGGAGAACTGTTGATGGTCGCTGGAAAACTCGTGCGCGAGTTGTTCAGCAGAAGCCGCAACGTTATGAAAACGCGCCAGCATGATCAGGCACGCCAGACCCGTGTCCGGCGCAACGTTCTGGGGCGACTCGGCACCCCGTCCTTGTTCACTCATTTCGCTTCCATGCATGCCATTGCGGCAAATAAATTCCGTAATACTTTCAGCACTTTATGTCAAAATTTACACAATTGAAATCATTTTGACATGATCGAAGCGGCAAACCTTCCAAGGTCACCTGAACCCGAGGAAGCGGATCAGCAAAACCGTGATTTTCGCGGGAGTCTCAATGGTAAAACCACGGGCGCCCTTCCCTGCTCAGAATGTCTTGAGGCTGGGCGGCGGAAGAAAATCGCGATCAGGATCGTAATCACGGGTCAGGTACATCGCCAAGCTACTCAGGTCGGCGGGACTCAGGGTACCGGCGGCCTGCTTGAGTCTGAGCGTGTCGAGGATGTAGTCATAACGTGCGTTATTGTATTCACGGACCACGTTGTAGAGTTGGCGCTGCGCATTCAAGACATCGGCGGTATTGCGCGAGCCCAGTTCACGACCGACCTGGGTAGCCTTCACCGACGCCTGACTCGAATAAATGGATTGCCGGCGCGCCACTACCTGCTCGATATCAGAGTTCACCGCCCGATAGGCGTTGCGCGTGTCCTGTACCACTTCACGACGCTTGTCTTCACGCTCATCCTCAGTCTGGGACAGACGCTCAGAGGCTTCACGTACTTGGGAGCTGGTCAGGCCACCGGCGTATAGAGGAATATTCAACTCAAGGCCAATACTGGTTTGCGCAACATCGCCGCGATAACCGTTTCCTCCGAAGTCCGTCGGATTGCTATAACCGAAGCGATCATTGTCACCCTTGCGCCAGGAGGCTACGGCATCGAGAGTCGGTGCATGGCCGGCCTCGCGTTGGCGATGGGTCTGCTCGGCCGCGGTAACCGCGTAATCGCTGGCCAGCAGCGACAGGTTCTGCCGTACGGCCAGGCCGACCCAGGCTGTCGCATCATTAGGCAAGGGTGGCTGCACCGGCAACTGATGGCGAATTCCCTCAATACCAGCATAGTCCTGGCGGGTCAGGCGCGAGAGTCCTTCGAATGCATCGTCGACCTTGCGCTGCGCAAGCTTGCGATTAGCGGCAGCGTTATCGTAGGCCGCCTGGGCATCCAGTACATCGGTGATACTCGACGCGCCGTTTTCCAGGCGCCCCTGGGCTTGTTGCTGTTGAGCCAGCAGCGCGGCCTCCTCGGCTTTGGAGGCGGCCAGGGCGTCCAGTGCGCGCAAGGTATCGAAATAGGCTTGCGCGGCCTTGAGTACCAACGCCTGCTCCTTGGCCGAGAGTTCGAACTCTGTTTGAGCAGTACTGGCCTTGGCCGCTTCCAGCTGAAACCAACGATCAACGCGGAACAATGGCTGGTTCAGGTTTGCCTGAAACATCAACCCACTGTGTTTGCTGGTCAGACTGGGTTCATCGCGTTCCAGGCGGGTGGAGTCCGTCGAGGCCCCTGCGTTGAGGTTCGGCAAAAGGCCGGCTTGGGCCTGGGGGACCATCTCGCGGCGAGCCTGATAATCATGCCGCGCGGCGCTGAGTTGAGCATCGTGCTCGACCGCCTGCCGATACACCCCGAGCAAGTCAGCAGGTGGCACAGAAGAGGTTTCAGCGAGAACAGGCATGGCCATGCCCGCGAGCGCCAACAAGGGCCCGATAAGGTTGAAGGGGTGAGCCATAACTATCCATGTCATAAAAAGAGAATCCATCCCAACGGGACGGATTGAAGGGCGCGCATCCTACGTGACTGGCGCCAAATCGCACAACGAAGTTTGCGACGACCCCACTCATCCCGCGCGTCAAGAGCGCCTTTACGCTGACTGAGCTGGACGTAGCCCTCCCGGCCGCGCAGTACAAGGTTGAGCCAATTGGAGCGAACAACACCATGCCTGGCGCAAACGAAAACGGGCCTGCAAATGCAGGCCCGTTATGGTCAGTGTTGAAGATCAGCCGTTAGCGGCCAGCCGTACCCGTTCTTTCTCTTCGAACTCCTCTTCCAGCAGTGCGTCTCCCAGGTCACGGCGCTCGCCCTTGATGGCGGTCGCGCGTTTGGCTTGCAGTTTGCCGAACAGATGCTCCAGTGCATGTTCCAGTTTGGTGGCCGCGCCATCGATCGCCTGTTCCAGCGTATCGGCTTTATGGGTGACCGAAATCGGTTGATGGCCTTTTGGCCGCGCCTCCATCTGGCAGCGCATATCGTGGGGACCCGGCTTGTCGCCGTTCTCGTCCGCCAGGTGAACTTCGACCCGTGTCAGGTCTTCTTCATAACGTTCGAGCGCGGTCTCTACGCTCGTCCGGACCCACTCCTCCAGTCGAATGCTGCTTTGAATATGGTTATCACTATTGACTTGGATTTGCATAGTTATTCCCTTATTTCAGCTAGCTAGTAAGAGACTCGTCGGCAGCGCCTGAAGGCGTGCTGAACATGACCTCTTGATGACAGAGTTGGGCAGTTGGAAAAACAATTCAACCCCTTTGAAAAGATAAATAATTATCCGACGAAATAGCCGGACAAGCCGGTAAAGCGCTGTTAATGTCGGGAGTTGGGTCGAGTCGCTTTCCTGTCATTTCCTGCAACAACCTTCCTGAAAAAGCCCCACTACAAGCTCGGCCAAAACGCCTTGAAGCAGCGGACATCCTTGTCCGGCACTCGAACACATCAAGCCTCGCGCAACCCTGGCACCACCTTGCGTTCACGGGTGTAGCTCAGCACGAAATGCGCCACCAGGCCGAAGATCAATCCCCAGAACGCCGCCGCCAACCCCAGGTAACTCATGCCTGAAGCGGTCACCAGAAAGGTGATCAGCGCCGCCTCCCGCTGTTTCTCCTCGGCCATGGCCCCCGTGAGCCCGGCGCTGATCGCGCCGAACAACGCCAGCCCGGCCAGGGACGCGATCAGCTCCTTGGGCAAGGCGCCGAATACCGAGGCCAGGGTCGCGCCGAAGGTGCCCATCAGGATGTAGAAAACCCCGCAGGCGATGCCGGCGATATAACGCTTGTCGCGGTTTTCGTGGGCCTCGCGACCGGTGCAGATGGCCGCCGTGATCGCCGCCAGATTGAGGCCATGGGCACCAAACGGCGCCAGCAACACCGCGCCAATGGCCGTCAGCGAAATCATCGGCCGGGCCGGCTGGGTATAACCGGCCGTGCGCAGCACCGCCATGCCCGGTACGTGCTGGCCGGTCAGGGTCACCAGGGCCAGCGGCAAGCCGATATTGATGATCGCGTGCCAGCTCCACTCGGGCGCGGTGAAGATCGGATGGGCCACCGCCACGGTGATCGCCCCCTGGTTCAACTCGCCCATCAGCGCAGCGAAACCACAGCCGACGATCAACACCGAGAGAATCGCGTAGCGCGGCGAAAAGCGCTTGCACACCAGGTAGACGGCGATCATCGACAACACCAGCGCCGGTTGCAGGCGGATCGAGGTGAACAGCTCGGCACCGAAGCGAAACAGGATCCCCGCCAGCATCGCCGCGGCAATCGCCTTGGGCAGGCGGCTCATCAACTTGTCGAAGGCCCCCGACAGCCCGACCGCGAGGATGATGACCGACGCCACCACATAGGCGCCGATCGCCTCGGCGAAGGACACCGTCGGCAACATCGACACCAGCAGCGCCGCACCCGGGGTCGACCAGGCGGTGATCACCGGGATCCGCAGGCGCCAGCTCAACAGCAGGCCGGTGACGCCGCTGCCGATGGAAATCGCCCAGATCCACGACGACACCTGGTCGCCGGACAGATGGGCCTGGGACGCCGCCTGGAACACGATGATCAACGGGCCGGCGTAGGAAATGACCACGGCGATAAAACCGGCGATCACCGCGGATAACGAAAAGTCCTGTCTGAGGCTGCTCATAAGCGTCGGTACCTGGAGGTGGAAGTCATTGAGTCGATTAATGCGCATATAACCGCATAAATTGATTCGATTCAATAGAATCAATTTAAATTCATACACCCTGTGATAAGCTTGCCCGCACTTTTCAGGATCGGTAGCCATCAAGCATGTGGGTTCCTCGGCTCAGCGACTTCAACCAACCGGTGTATCTCTCCATCGCCGACGCGCTGGCGCGGGATATCGCCAGCGGTGCGCTGAAGGTCGGCAGCCGCCTGCCGACCCTGCGTGAACTGGCCCAGGCGCTGGAGGTCACGCCCGGCACCATCAGCCGTGCCTACAGCGAGGCCCAGCGGCGCAAGCTGGTGCAGGGCGAAGTCGGACGCGGTACCTATGTGCTGGAACAGGGCGCACCGACGCCGACCCGCCAACAGGTGCCGGCATTGCTGGCGCCAGGGCCGACCGACCTGCTCGACCTGTCGATCATCAAGCCCCACGGCGAGCCCCTCGAACACGAGCTGCGCGATGCCCTGGTGAACATGGCCAACGACGCGGATTTCGCCCGCGCCCTGGACTATGCCCCCGACGGCGGCCACCCGGCCCACCGCGAGGCCGGCGCGCAGTGGTTGCGCCAGTCGGTGCCGGATGCGCAATGGCAACAGGTGGTGATCACCGCCGGTGCGCAACATGGGCTGATGGTCGCCATGAGTGCCCTGAGCAACAGCGGCGACCTGGTGCTCTGCGAAGCGCTCTGCTACCCCGGCATCATCTCCCTGGCCCATGGCCTGGAGCGCCGGCTAGGCGGTGTGGAAATGGACGCGGAAGGGATCATTCCCGAGGCCCTGCGCGAGCGTTGCCTACGGGAAAAACCGGCGCTGCTGATCTGTGTCGCCACCTGCCAGAACCCGACCACGGCGATCATGTCGGCGGCGCGCCGGGCGCAGATCGCGGCAATTGCCGAAGAGTTCGATTTCATCATTATCGACGACGATATCTACGGTTTCCTCGCCAACGATCCGTCGATCAGACCGCTGTCCAGCTACGCCCCGGAGCGTTCGGTGTACCTCACCAGCCTGTCGAAATCGGTGATGCCGGCCCTGCGCATCGGCTACCTGTACAGCCCGCCGAAACTGCTGTCGCGCCTGACGTCGATGGTCCGCAGCAGCATCTGGATGCCCTCGCCGCTGACCGCGCAACTGGCCAGCATGATGCTCAGCGAAGGGCTGGACACTCGGTTGATCGCGGTCCAGCGCGCCGAAGCCGCCGCGCGCCAGGCCATTGCCACCG
Source organism: Pseudomonas sp. MWU12-2319 (assembly GCF_023242525.1). Classification (NCBI taxonomy): domain Bacteria; kingdom Pseudomonadati; phylum Pseudomonadota; class Gammaproteobacteria; order Pseudomonadales; family Pseudomonadaceae; genus Pseudomonas; species Pseudomonas sp. MWU12-2319. The sequence continues at coordinate 193,235 of NZ_JALJES010000011.1, read as the reverse complement.
AAGTCTTTCGCGGCTTGCAGATCACCACCCAGCCCCACAGTTATCATCTGTGGCTGACCTTGCCCGAGCCCTGGAGCGGTGATGAATTCACCCTGCTGGCACGGGCCAACGGCGTGCTGGTGCTCAGCGGCACACAGTTCCAGGCCGAGCGCCTTGGGCATACCCGCAGCGTGCGGATCGTGCTGATGTCACCCACCAGCCGCGACGAACTGCGCTTCGCCCTGACCAAGCTGGCCAGCCTGATCGACGCCGACCCGCGACGTTTCTACTGAACGGTCGTTTACCCGGCACAAGCCTTGCAAATTCAAATGGTGTAGTTGTGCCCCGACATGAGGTCAGGGCACCGATCTGCCGCCGGTCCGGAAGCGACGAACCAACCCGCCCGGCGCGCAGTCAATGAATGCAGGTTTCGATCAGAGTGGTGACACACATGGATAACCCCTTTCAGTTGATCAACGAGGCTTTCCAGCCCGAATACCGCGTCAACCTCAGCCTCCAGGGACTGGACGGCGACGTCATGCTGACCCTGTCCAACGCCGATGGCGTGGTGGCCAAACGGATGATCAGCGCCGAGCAACGCAATGATCCCAGACGACTGAAACGCCTGATCCAGAGCGTTCAGTTCGGCATCGCCATCGAGCAGGGGCACAGCGCGATGGATATCCTCACGGCCATGACCGACAGCGACAGCCTCAAGCTGGGAACGCTCCCGGCACCGGTCTGGAGCGGTGCCGGCCATCGTGTCGGGCGCCCGGTCACACCGACCGGACGGGTAGTGACGCTGCCGGTTCGTTAAGCAGCCGCTACACCAACTGCAACCCATTGGGGCGCGCGCCGGGAAAAACGCTCTGAAGTTGCGCAGTGGACAAACCCCAAGTGCGGCCCAACAGGCCGCCCAGCAAATCGCGGTAGTTGTTCAGCACTGGATAGTCGCGGTTCTGCAACAGGCTGCCCGGCGCCACTGCCACTTGCTCGCCGACGATGCGCCCACCGTGCACGCTGCCGCCCAGCACCCAGTAGACCGTGCCATGGCCATGATCGGTGCCGCGATTGCCGTTCTCGCGAAAGGTGCGGCCAAACTCCGAGACCACCACCACGGTGGTGTCCTTCCACTGATCGCCCATGGCGTCGGCAAAGGCCGCAAGGCCCTGCCCCAGGTTCGCCAGGTTGTTGGACAGCTGACCCTGGGCGCCGCCCTGGTTGACGTGGGTATCCCAGCCGCCGACATCGACGAAACCCAGTCGATACTGATCGCGCATCAGGGTGGCGATACGTCGGGTTTCCGCGGCGAAGTTCTGCGCCGTCTGCGCACCACGCCCGGCCTTGGTCATTTCATCCTGCAGGTCCTTCGACACTTGCTGGCGCAGTTGCAGGCCGTCGGTTACCGGTGCGGCCAGCGTCGTACCTTTGTACATCGAGGCGAGGATCGAGGACTGGCGCTCGTCGAACACCGGTTTTGAAACCCCACGCAACGACAGATTGGGAATATCCCGACCACCCTGGAAACTCAGGGGCAAGGCGTCGGTAAAGGCAATCGGCGCACTGCCGGGCATGGCCCCGGCCAAACGGGCGAGAAAGCCCGAGCCATAGTGCCCATGCTGGTCGCCGGCCAGCCCGGCCTCGATATTGTCCTGGGTTTCGAAATGGCTGCGCGACAGGTCGTCGGTGCCGGCAAAGGGCACGAAGGCGAGCTGCTTGCGTTGCCAGAGCGGATAGAGCGAATCGTGCAACACCGGGTTTAGCCCCCAATGGCCGTCGAGGGCAATGGCGCTGTTGGGGTTGTGCGGGTCGGGCCGGGCAATCGCCAGGGTCGGCCGCGACTCGTAGTAGAAATCGCTGGCATAGGGCACCAGCAGGTTGTTGCAGTCGTAACCGCCACGCAGGAACACCATCAGAAAACGCGGTGCCGACGCGGGAGCGGCGAACAACTTGCCGGAGAACGACAAGGTCGGCAGGGTCGCGGCGGCGACCGCTGAAGCGACCAGAAAGTCTCGACGATTCATCACTGCACCTTCCTTGAAGAGCACGACGTTAACGGTTGTTGAAGTCCGGTGAAGACAACAGGAAGGTGTTCCATTCCTGCGGCGAGGTGGCCTGATTCAGCGCGGCTGTGGTGGCGGCCGACAGATGCGGGCCGATGGCCTCGTAATACAACGGCGTGGTGATCATGGGGAAACCGCCCTGGGCCTTGTCACTGCCTTCAGGGGTAAACAACTTGTTGTAGCCCGAGCCGATGGACCGGGCGATTTCGAAACGCTTCGACATCTGCCCCGAGCTGGCCCAACCAGCGGCGTCCAACGGCCAGCCGTCCGGGGTCTGCCGGCCGAATACCGGTTCGCCCAACTGATTGAGCCAGTTGAGCATCGGCCGTGGATTGGCGATGGGCTTGCCGTCGTAAGCCAGGCGTACCGCCGAGACCACGAACTGGGTCGGGTCCTTGAATTTTTTTCCGGCGCTTTGCAGCAGTTCCGGCGACTCGAAGAGCGTGCGCAACACCTGGGCGATATCGCCATCACTGCGCTGGAAGGTCACGCTCATGCGGTCCACCAGGGACTGCGGCGGCTGGTCGGCGACAAAGTATTGCGCCAGTTTGCGCGAGATGAATTGCGCACAGGCTTTCTGCCGGGTGATCAGGTTCACCGCCTGGGTGATTTCGTCGAAACCGCTGCCCTGGATCGATTCGCCCAGCAGCACCTTGTCGGAGAAGTCATGGCGCTTGGGATTGAACTGGAACATCCCGTCATTCACCACCAACGGCGCCACCCGGGGCCCGAACTTCTGCACCCGGCCATCCAGCGGCCGCACCCCGGCACCGGTAAGGATCAGCGCCAGTTGCTGGACATCCTGCTGGGTGTAGCCGGAACCGACCCCCAGGGTGTGCAGTTCCATCAGTTCGCGGGCGTAGTTTTCGTTGACCTTGCCATTGGCGTTCTGGGCATTGTCGAGAAACTCCAGCATGGCCGGACTCTTCAGGGTCGCCAGGACCAGATCCCTGAACTTGCCCAGGGCATGCGGGCGAATCACCTGTTCTTCGTAGTCCGCCGCCATCAGGCGTACCGCGCCCTTGCCGGCAAATACGCTGAAGTGATTGAGCCAGAAGCCGACCATCTGCTCCTTGAGCTGGTTGCTGCCATAGACCGCCCGTAGCAGGGTGATTTGCCGGGCCTGGTCGGCGGCGTCATTGAGCTGTTGCTGCTGGGCCTTCTTGGCATCGGCCTTGGCATCGCCGTCCGGCATCGACTGCAGTTGCTCCTGGCCCTGCTTGAAGGCGAGCAAGGTGGCCTGCAGCGGTTGCGCAAGGATCGGGAACGCGCGCAATTGTGCGTCGATACCCGGCGGCAACGGGTCACGAATACGGTCGCTCAGTTGCGCCTCGAGCAAGCCGCTACGGCCCATGGCCCGAAAGCGCGCGACGTTCGCCGCGTCCAGGTCGTAACCATCGCGCCGCAGCCAGGCCGAATCAGCGGGACTCAACGGCACGACAGGTGCCGCCACGGCGATGACGGGAAGGCCCGCCGCCAGACACACCGACAACCCCAGACAACGTAGAACAGCACCCGGTACTGGCATATCAAGAGGCTTCCAAAGGTGAGAACGGCAGTAATCCTTTCATCCCCAGTGTCTGTCGAACTGGCTGTACCAATGCTGACAAATGCGCATTCAGTTCTATCCTGCCAGAGGTCTGTGACAAGCGGCTTTTGCCGCAAAAAGACTGTGTCGGGTTCAGGATCCGGACAGATACATACTGTTACAACAAGCGTAGCCGGTGAGAAAACACGGCAACGATCCGTTCGCCAGGCGCGTGCCGTGGGCGGACCATCCCGAGGAGGCAACATGTTTTTACGTTACGCAGCACTTGCAGCGGTAGTCGTGGCGGCTTCCGGTTGCGTACAGGAACGCGTGGTTCACGATCGCCAGGTGGTGGTCGAACGGCCCGCGCCGCAATACGTGGAAGTGGTGGCTCCGCAGCCACCACCGCAGGAAGTGATCGAAGTGGAGCCGGCCTATCGCCCTGGATTTATCTGGGCACGGGGTTACTGGCATTGGGACGGGCGACGCTATGTAGCGATGCACGGTCATTGGGAACCGGTGCGCCAGGGTTATCGCTATGTACACCCGCACTGGGAACGGCATAACGATGGCTGGCATTTGCGTGCCGGGGCCTGGATCAACTGATCAAAGGCCTTCTGTAAGCGCGAGCACCCTCGCGCTTACAGGCGTCGTCGCCTGACGGCGTGTTTCAAATCTCGCCCTTCTCCACTTCCGGATGCTCACTGGAACCTTCTCCGGTCTTGCGTTGCGGGTGCTCGATCTTCACCGACGGAAACTGCGACGAGGCATAACGCACCACCAGGATCGCCAGCGCCAGCAGCAGGATTGCACCGGAGAGGTAAACCACGCCCATGTCCGGCGGATTGTGGTGCGACACGTTGGAGATCAGCAGCCGGGTCAGCGCGGTGATCGCCACGTAGATCAGGAAGCGCACCGGCATATGGTTGGTCTTGAAGTAGATCCCCACCATCGCCCCCAGTTCGAGGTAGATGAACAGCAGCAGGATGTCGTCGATCTTCAGATGACCCTCTTCGATCATCGTCAGGAACTCCATCACCGCCGCCCAGGCAGTGACCCCGCCAATGGCGAACAGCGCCAGGTAATGAAAAGACTCGACGAACAGGTTGCCCAGGGACTCGGCCACCTGATGCACGTTTTGTCGCAGGTTCTCGGCCCAATTGATTTTCACGGTGCAGGTTCCTTGGTTCGGCTTGATCGGAGAATGCGGGTGGAAGATGACTGTTTTCCCTGCATGCAGAAAAAAGGCCAGGGAAAGCGATGAGATGATGATAATGCCTGCCGGGGCACGTTGCGGCGGTGCACCCACCGACGCCTTCGCGGCGATGCGGCGTCCCGACAAACCCTGCTCCTACAGTACGGCGTCGTACGCAAAATTTGTACTCGACGCAGTACTGTAGGAGCAGGGCTTGCCCGCGAAGAGGCCCCAAAGATCACCCAAGGCCCCCGATGCAGACGTGGTTGTGCATCTGACAAACCGTGAAACCGGTCTACATTAAAAAGCCACTACCCAAACCCTGGGGATTCGCTTATGCTTTTAGCTGTATATAAATACAGTAATTGCAAAACACAACTATCGTGAAGGCATGTGAGGTGGTGAATGGCCGTCGAAGTGGTATACCGCAGCAGCCGAGATCTGGAGCGTTTGTTCATGGATAAAGCCGAAGCTGACCGTCATGACAAAATGCTCGAATTGGCCGAGCTGTTGGCCGAAGTCCTGCAAAAAGCCGTGCCCTCGCTGAGCGAGCAGCAGGTGGAAGAAGCCGGCATCTACATGGCGAAAAACCGCGATGTGTTCGCCCGGGCGTTCAAGAGCCAGCCGGATGCGCTGAGCGAATTGCTCTCGCCCCCTGCCCCTGTCGAATAAGACAGCGCCAGACGGCAGGAACCGGTTTGTTCAACGGTAAAGCAGGCGCTCCGCCAGTTCGTCGGCCACCCGCGCCGGCGAGCGCTTTTCCGCCTGGGCATGGGCGAAGACTTCGGTCAGGCGCGTGCCGATACGGGACAAGTGGGCGGTGATGGTCGACAGTTCCTCGCCCCGGTGCCTGAGGGTGACATAGATCAATCCGCCAGCGCTGATCACGTAGTCGGGGGCATAAAGAATCCCGCGTTTTTCCAACTGATCGGCAACGCTGATATGGGTCAGCTGGGTGCTGGCCGAACCCGCCACCGCCGCGCAACGCAGCTGCGCCACGCTCTGGCTGGTGAGCACATTGCCCACGCTGCAAGGGGCGAGAATATCGCATGGGGTACTGAGCAAGGCTTCACAGGCAATCGGATGGGCCCCCAGTTGCTCCATGGCCAGTTGCACCTTGCCCGGGTCGGTATCGCTGACCAGCAATTCCGCCCCCGCCGCGTGCAACTGCTCGGCCAGGGCATAACCGACGTTGCCCAACCCTTGCACCGCCACTCGCAAACCTTCCAGGTTGTCGCTGCCCAGCCGCGCCATGGCGGTGGTGCGAATCCCGGCAAACACGCCCATGGCCGCGTGCGGCGACGGGTCGCCAGCGCTGGTGGTGCTGGTGACGTGCTGGGTGTATTGGGCAATGCAGTCCATGTCGGCGGTGGAGGTCCCACTGTCGATGGCGGTGATATAGCGCCCGTTGAGCTGCTCGATACAACGGCCGAAGGCTTCGAACAAGGCGGCGCGGCTTTCCACATGAGGCGGACGAATGATCACCGCTTTCCCACCGCCCACCGGCAACCCGGCGAGCGCGGCCTTGTAGCTCATGCCCTGGGCCAGGCGAATGGCATCGACCATGGCACTTTCATCGTCGGGATAGGCCAGGTAACGACAGCCACCCAGCGCCGGCCCGAGGCGACGGTTATGGATGGCAATCACCGCCTTCAACCCGGTTACCGGATCGACACTGAGGTGCAGCGACTCAAGACGAGTGCTTTGCATGAGAGCGAACATCGAGAGGCCCCCTGGATACTGCCTGTAGCGAGTATAGGCTTCGTGGGAAAGCTTGCAGAAGCAAGCAGGAATAAGACCCAGGCGTTTGCAGTTTTTGCGACATAACCCTCGAGCGCTGCAAGCGGACTGGACGAAAGCCCATCACGGGGCTAAAACAGAGACTCTGCCGGAGATCTCAATGAACCCCCGCCAAGCCTTTTTCGCCTGCCTGCAACGTACACCGCCCGCCGTGTTTGAAGCAGCCGTGTGGATAGCAGCCGAACATGACCCGCAGGTCCTGCCTGAATCCGTATTGCGCGATTTCCGCGACTTGCAACAACGGGTCAGCGCCGGCCTGCCGATGCTGCCGGTCAGCGAGTTGGGCCAGCCGCTGTTGCGGCGGCTGAACGAACTGGGGTTCCAGCAGGACGAGTTCACCCCGCTGCGACCTCACGCGGCACTGCTCGACAAGGTCCTGCAGCGCAGGCGCGGGCAACCGCTGGCGCTGGCGTTGATCGCCCTGGAACTGGCCCGGCAGTTGGAGATCCCGCTGGTGGGGGTGAATTTTCCCGGGCATTTCCTGCTGCGGGTGCCGGGGGCCGACCATTTGCTCGACCCGTGTGGCGGCCGGCGCCTTTACCCCAACGACTGCCGCGAACTGCTGGTCCGCCAGTACGGCCCGAGCACGGTGCTGAAGGCCGAGCACATGCATAACGCAACGCCAGTGCAGATGCTCCAGCGCCTGTCGCGCAATCTGCGGCAATTGCACCAGGCCAACGACGACTTCCTCGGGGCCCTGGTGGATGCCGAGCGGGTCCTGGAACTGGGCCAGGCCAATGCTGGCGACTACCTGGCCCGCGCCAGCCTGTACCAGCGCCTCGATTGCCCACGGGCCGAACGCCATGACCTGGAACGGGCACTGCTGCTCAGCGAAGACCCGCTGCAGCGGCTAAGGCTGACGGAACGACTGGGGCAATTGCCGCCGAATGCGGTGGTGCATTAGGCGGTTGTGAGGCGCCATCGAAAAGACCGGTATGCGCTAGCCATCACTTTGTCCGCTTCTGTCGTATCGTGTAATGAAGATATATACACTACGTCAGTACTTTGTGATGAGATGCCTGCCCATGTCGAAAGAAGCCGTTTTCACGATGAAACTGGAACCCGAACTACGCGCCGAATTCATGGCCTGTGCTCAGGCTGTCCATAGGCCTGCGTCCCAAGTGCTGCGCGAACTGATGCGCGATTTTATTCAACGTCAGCACGAATCCCAGGAATATGAAGCCTTCCTGCATCGTAAGGTCGAGGCGGGACGGGCCTCGATGGAGGCGGGTCGGGGTCGCTCGAATGAAGAGGTTGAGGCCGAATTTGCGGCGCGCCGCGCGAGTGCGGCCAAGCTGGCGTGAGCGTTATCTGGACGCCAGAAGCGCAACAAGACCGTGTGGAAATATGGGATTACATCGCAACCGAGACCCCCTATGGGGCTGCACGGTTGGATGAACTGTTCAGTGCTGCGGCAAACAGACTGGCCACTCACCCCGAGATGGGGCGGCCGGGGACAGTACCCGGCACCCGTGAGCTGATACCACACGAAAATTATCGTCTGGTGTATGAAATCAACAGCGGAACCGTCTGGATACTAGCGCTGGTGCATACTGCGCGACTGTGGCCATTTGATTCGTGACTCGCGATCTTCAGGCCGGAGTATCCGGCTGATTCGCCGGATGCGCCTGGATAAACGCCGGATGCTGTTCCGCCAGCGCCGCCACCCGGCGAATACGCGGATAAGCCTCCAGCGACACCTTGAAACGCTGTGCCGCATACAGCTGCGGAATCAGGTACACATCCGCCAGCCCCGGCTCCTTGCCAAAGCAATAACCGACCTCGCCAATCAACTGCTCCACCGCCGTCAGCCCCTGACTGACCCAATGACCGATCCACTCCTGCACCTGGGCATCGTCATGCCCCCACTGGCGCAGCAGGTTGGTGGTGCCGGAGTTGTGCAACGGATGAATATCGCAACCGATCACCGCCGCCACCGCCCGCGCGCGGGCACGGGTCATCAGGTCCGAGGCCAGCAGCGGTGGCTGTGGATAACGCTCCTCGAGAAACTCGATGATCGCCGGCGACTGCGTCAGCACATCCCCGGCATCGGTGCGCAAGGCCGGCACCCGGCCCTGGGGGTTGATCGCCAGGTACGCCGCCTGACGCTGCTCACCACCGCCCGGGGCGATCAGGTTGATCGGCAGCGCGTGGTAATCCAGGCCCTTGAGGGCCAGGGCGATCCGCACGCGGTAGGACGAGGTGGAACGGTAATACGTGTAAAGCTCCATGGTCCTCTCCTCTCAACGCGCCGAGACAATCTTGCCGCGGCATTCGCCGAAGCCGATGGAAGCAAAACCTTCACGGTTGCACCGCGCCCGCAGGATGATTTCGTCACCGTCCTCAAGGAACTTGCGCACTTCGCCCGATGGTAGCTCCACCGCTTTTTTACCCCCTTCGGTGATCTCCAGCAGGCTGCCGAACTGCCCCGCTTCAGGACCGGACAAGGTGCCCGAGCCGAACAGGTCGCCGGCCTGCAGCTGGCAGCCGTTGACGCTGTGGTGCGCCACCAGTTGCGCCACGGTCCAGTACATGTGCCGGGTGTTGCTCAGAGTCAGGCGCTGGGCCGGCAGGTTCTGCTCGCGCATCGCCTCGGTCAGCAGCAACACTTCCAGTTCGATATCAAAGGCGCCGCCCTGCTGATCGCCCGCGTCGAACAGGTACGGCAACGGCTGCGGATCGCCTTGCGGACGCGCCGGCTGGGCCTGGCGGAACGGCGCCAATGCCTCGGCCGTCACCACCCAGGGCGAGACGCTGGTGATAAAGCTCTTGGACAGGAACGGCCCCAGCGGTTGGTATTCCCAGGCCTGGATATCCCGTGCCGACCAGTCATTGAGCAGGCAGAAACCGGCGATATGCTCGGCGGCATCACCAATGGCAATCGACTCCCCCATGGCATTGCCCTGGCCGATCCAGATGCCCAGCTCCAGTTCGTAGTCCAGTCGTGCGCAAGGACCGAAAGTCGGCTCAGTCTGCCCAGCGGGCAAGGTCTGGCCCTTGGGCCGCCGCACCTCGGCGCCGGACGGGCGCACGGTCGAAGCGCGGCCGTGGTAACCGATGGGCACGTACTTGTAGTTGGGCAGCAGCGGGTTGTCGGGGCGGAACAGCTTGCCGACATTCTGCGCATGCTCGATGCCCACATAAAAATCGGTGTAGTCGCCGATCCTGGCCGGCAGGTGCAACTGGCAATCGGCAGCCAGGTGCAGCAGCTTCGCGCCCTGGGCTTCGATCTTGCCACGCAGGCTGCTGCCTTCGCCGAGCAGTTCCAGCAGGCGGGCACGCAAGGCCACACGAGCCGCGGTGCCGAGTTCGAAAAAGGCATTCAACTGACCGCCACGGGTCGCTTCGACAGCGGCCTTGGCCAGACCGTCAAACAAGCCGAGCTCCAGGGCTGCTTCCAGATCGAAGATCTGCTCGCCGATCGCCACGCCACTGTGCGGGGTAGAACCCTGGTAACTGAACACCCCCAGCGGCAGGTTCTGCAACGGGAAATCGGTATGGCCGTTGGCAGAGGCAACCCAGCTGCGAAGGATGGTTGGCTGACTCATGGGTTATCTCCGATTCGGGTTGAAAGTGACGGGCACGGTGGCCCAGCAAGTATCGTAGTTGCTTTGCAGCTGCGGGCAATCGAGGGCGAAGCGGCTCGCACGCAATACCTGGCTGGTCTCGAACATGAAGGCCATGGTGTTGTCGATCTTGCTTGGCGCCAGCTCGGCGGCAATCGCCCGGGTGCAGGTTTCACCGTCCGGGCCGTGGGCGCTCATGCAACTGTGCAGCGACGCGCCGCCGGGCAGGAAGCCTTCGGCCTTGGCGTCGTAGGCGCCCTGGATCAGGCCCATGAATTCGTTCATCAGGTTGCGATGGAACCACGGCGGACGGAAGGTGTTCTCGGCCACCATCCAGCGCGGCGGGAAGATCACGAAGTCGAGGTTGGCCATGCCCGGCACGCTGGTGGGCGAAGTCAGCACGGTGAAGATCGACGGGTCCGGGTGATCGAAGCTGACCGTGCCGATGGTGTTGAACCGGCGCAGGTCGTATTTGTACGGCACGTTGTTGCCGTGCCAGGCGACCACGTTGAGGGGCGAATGATCGAGCTCGCAGCCCCAGAGCTCACCGAGGAACTTCTGCACCAGGGTGGTCGGTTGCCGCAGATCTTCGTAATGGGCGACCGGGGTCAGAAAGTCCCGAGGGTTGGCCAGGCCATTGCTGCCGATCGGCCCGAGGTCCGGCAGGCGCAGCGGCGCGCCATGGTTTTCGGCGAGGTAGCCACGGGCTTGCGGGTCGAGCAGTTCGACGCGGAATTTCAGGCCACGGGGCAGGACGGCGATTTCCAGCGGTTCAATTTCCAGCACACCGAGTTCGGTGACGAGCCGCAGCCGCCCCTGTTCCGGGACCAGCAGCCATTCGCCGTCGGCGTTGAAGAACACCCGTTCCATGGAGCGGTTGGCGCGATAGCTGTAGATGCTGATGCCGGCCGGTTTCTCCGCCGCCGAGTTGGCCGCCATGCTCACCAGGCCGTCGAGGAAATCCGTGGGCTCGCCCGGGATCTCCAGCGGGTTCCAGCGCAGGCGGTTGGGGGTGACCGAACCCAGCGGGCCACCGGCCAGTTGCCGCTCCAGCTTGACGAACGCCGGGTGCCGGGCCGACGGCTGGATGCGATACATCCAGGTACGTCGCGCTTCGCTACGGGCCATGGTAAAGGCCGTGCCGGAGAACAGTTCGGTATACAGACCGTAGGGCGCTTTCTGTGGGGAGTTCTGGCCGACCGGCAGCGCGCCGGGCAAGGCCTCGCTGCTGAATTCGTTACCGAAGCCGGACTGATAGGCCAGCACCGTGGAATCGGGGTTCATGGAGCCTCCTGGAGGGAGTGGACCTGGGGCTGCCTCCGGATTCAAAAGGAGCGCGGCACGGGTCGGTTTATTTTTATGGAAACGAAATTATGCATAACGTAACTTGATTATGCAGAACGTAATTTGATTGACAGTGCCCGTCAAGCTATAAAGACGCCCATTCGTCCCGGGATTACATCGCCTCCATGGAAAAGCCGCGTCCTACCAGCGACAGCAACGGTAAACAGAAAGTCCGCTCGGCGGAGGTCGGTACCGATATCCTCAAGGCACTGGCCGAACTGTCACCCAGCACCTCGCTCTCACGCCTGGCCGAGCATGTGCAGATGCCGGCAAGCAAGGTCCACCGTTATCTGCAGGCCTTGATCGCCAGCGGCTTCGCCGAACAGAACCGGGCGACCAACCACTACGGCCTGGGGCGCGAAGCACTGCGGGTCGGCCTGGCGGCGCTGAACAGCATGGAGGTGCTGCATGTGGCGGCGATGCCGCTGGCGGAGCTGCGCGACGACCTGAATGAAAGCTGCTTCCTCGCGGTCTGGGGCAATCACGGGGCGACCGTGGTGCATATCGAACCGGCCGTGCGCGCGGTGACGGTGGTAACGCAGTTGGGTTCGGTGCTGCCACTGCTCAGTTCGTCCACGGGGCTGGTATTCAACGCGTTCCTGCCGGATCGGGAAACGGTCGAGTTGCGGGAAGCGGAACTCAAGGCCGGCCACCCTCACCCGCTGGCCGATGTCAGCGTATATACCGCGACCTGTGAACAGATCCGCCGGCGCGGGCTGCATTTCGTCCATGGTTTGCTGATGCCGGGAGTCGATGCCTTGTCGGCACCGGTGTTCAATGCGCTAGGCCAGGTGGTGGCGGTGCTGACGGTGGTGGGGCCGACGTCACTGTTCCACGCCGATGAAGACGGCCCGGCGGCCAAGCGGTTGCTGGCGGCGAGCGAGGCGGTCAGTTGGCGGATGGGTTATCAGAAAACCTGAGTACCCAGCCGCTACCCCATCAAGCCCAGGGCCTTGGCCTTGGCCACCGCCTGGGTCCGACGTTCCACCCCCAGCTTGCTGTGAATCCGCCGCGCATGGGTTTTCACCGTGTGCAGTGAAATAAACAGCTGATCGGCGATCTGCAGATTGGAGCTGCCCAGGGCAATCAGCTTGAGCACCTCCAGTTCGCGCTGGCTCAAGGGATTGTCACCCGTGGCGATCAGCGCCTCTTCAAACCCCAGGCTCGCCAGCATCCCCGGCTGGCGCAGGCGTAGCTCGCGCAAGGCCTGTTGCAGATTGCAGCGGCTGACCAGCGCCAGCCCCTCCTCCAGGTGACTCTTGGCCAGCGCCGCTCGCCCTTGCAGAAAAGCCACTTCCGCCAGCGCCAGGCGCAGTTCGGTTTCCATGCCCTGCATGCCCCGTCGCTGGGCCTGTTCAAGCAATAGCGCCAACGCCTCCAACGGCGCCTGGGCCTTGTGCAGATAGACCTGCGCCAACACCAACAGGTATTCAAGACGCGGGATCAACTCCAGCGTCGCCGGTGGCGCCTGCACCCCGTCCGCGCCGCTGTAGTGACGCAGTACCCGGGTCAGCGCCTCTTCCGCCAGCTCCGGCCGCCCCTGCTGCAACCAGAAATGGCAGCTGACCATCAGCAGCACCGCGCGATACACCACATCCGGAATATGCCGTTGCTGCATCAAGCGTTCGGCATCGCGCAGGCGCACAAACGCCTGGGCGTAGTTGCCGTGATTGGCATCCAGCAAGGCCAGCCCGAGAAAACCGTACAAGGCCTGTTTATCCTGGCTGCGCAGGCATTCATCCAGGCCTGCCTGGAAATGCTCGGCGGCTTGTTGATCACGGCCCTGGCGCAGGGCGATCCGTCCCTGGCGCAAGGCGATCCGCCCCAGCAACGGGCCCGCCAGGTAACGCTTGGCCGACAACAGGGCATGCATATTGTCCAGCAGGCTCTCGCTGCGATGCAGGGCGCCGCGCTGCTCCAGCAACTGCGCATGGTCCAGTTCCAGCAGCGCCTCGAACAACAGCGAGCCTTGCGCCCGCGCCAGGCACAGGGCTTCGCGGCTCAAGGCATGAGCCTGCTCCAACTCGCCATCGAGCAGCGCCTGCTGGGTCAACCCCGACAGGCAGAACAACCGCGCCGGCCAGGCGACCGGCGGCAGGTCCTGCAAGGCTTCGAGAAAATGTCCGCGTGCCCGTTGCGCCTGCCCCTGCAAGTGCAGCAACCAGCCCTGCTGGGCCTGCCAGCGCGCCACCAGTTGCCGCTGTGCCGCCGCCGACGATTGCGGGGAGAAACGGGCCATCTGCTCGATGCTGTGGGCCGCCTCGTCGAAGCGTCCGGCGAACAACAACGCCGTGGTGATCAACCCCACCAGATGCGGCGTGCCGAACATCAGGTCATCCGGCTGCTGCTCGTGCAGGCGCAACAACAGCGCCACGTTCTGTTCCTGGAACAGGTAATCGAAGGTGAAGTTGTGCAACAGGCTGGCCGCCACCTCGAACTCTTCGGCGGCCAGGGCCTGTTCCACCGCCGCCTGCCAGTCGCCGCGGGCACTGAACCACTGGCAGGCGCGGCGATGCCAGGAACGCCCGGCCGGCCAGGGTTCGTCGCGCAGCAGCAGGGCCAGCGGCGCGAACACCCGCAGCCATTCCGAGGAGTCTTCCCAGGGTTCGATAAAACACCCCAGTTCCTGCAGGGTACGCATCCACTGGGCGCCCTCCCCCGCACCGAACAAGTGTTCGCAAAGGTCGGCATTGAAGCGCGGCAGATGCACCAGCACGCGCCAGGCTTCGGCCAGCTCCGGTGCCAGGGCATCGAACAGTTCGTGTTGCAGGTAGTCGAGCAAGGTCGCCGAACGTCGCGATCCGGCGTCGGGAACATTGGCGATCCAGGCCGGCGCTTCCAGCATGGCGACCCGTACCCCGGCGCACCAACCGGCGGTGAACTGCTCCATTCGATCGAGACATTGTGGGGTCAGGGTGATCGACGGGTGACTGACCAACTGTTCGATTTCGCCGCGTTCGAACGCCAGGCTCGGGCCTTCGACCTCGTAGAGTTCACCTTCGAGCAACAGCCGTGGCCAGTTGCAGTGGGGCCGCCGCCGCACGCCCAGCCACCAGTTGAGGACCGGACTGCTGAGCGCCAGCAAGCGATCGAGCAGTTGATCCAGTGCCGGGTTAGGCAAACGGCAATAGTCGTCGAGAAAAACCCAGGTAGGGGTGGTCCAGCGCGCCAGTCGCGCCAACAGACTCGATTCGTCCTGGAACTCGTCCAGCCCAAGTGCCTGGGCCAGGGCCGCGCAGAAGGCGTCGGGGGTGAGATTCGCACCGGACAAGGGTAGCCAGCACACGCCACAACTGGGCGGGGCTTGCAGCAGGCATTCGGCGAGCAAGGCGCTCTTGCCGCTGCCGGCGGGCGCGCAGAGCAGGCGGACCCGTGCCTGGGACTCGATCAAGGGGGTGCTTAGCCGCGAACGTGGCAAATGGCGGGAAGATAAACGAGGCAGGAACCCGGGACGGTCCAGACGCGGGGTCATGGCGGTCATTGCGGCGGCCTTTCTTGATTTTATCCGGCCACCCTAGCCCTGTTAGCGCCTGGAGATGAACAAATATTCAGGAAACTTATCGCAGACCATAAAAAAAGGCCCCGAAAGGCCGATGAACGGGACCTTGAAAGCACCACGCAACCTGTAGGAGCCGGGCTTGCCCGCGAAGCTTTTAGCGCCCTCACGGGCCTCTTCGCGGGCAAGCCCGGCTCCTACAGGACGATGGAGGCTTAGCGAACCCCGCTCGCCCGCAGCGCCGCCGGCGTGTAGTCCGCCGCCTTGCCGACAAAACCGAACTGGAAGCTGTGCTTCTCTTCGTTCTTCATGCCCAGGGCGATGTAACGCCCGGCAATCAGGTCATACAGGGTTTCAACGGTATAAGCCGGCACCTGGTGGTCGTAGTAGAACTGCGCATGACCTTCGGCCACCCGCCACAGTTGGCCGCGACCGTCGTAGTGATCCACCAGCGCGACCTGCCAGCTGTCTTCGTCGAGGTACATATGGCGCTTGGCATAGATATGCCGCTCGCTCGGCTTGACCGTGCCCTCGATTTCCCAGACCCGGTGCAGCTCGTAGCGGGTCAGGTCCTGGTTGATATGACCGGCCTTGATGATGTCGGTGTACTTGAGGGTCGGCGAGTCGAGCTTGTAGCTGTTGTAGGGGATGTACATCTCCTTCTTGCCGATCAGTTTCCAATCGTAACGGTCCGGCGCGCCGGAGAACATGTCGAAGTTGTCCGAAGTACGCAGGCCGTCGGCGGCGGTACCCGGACCGTCATAGGCGACTTGCGGGGCGCGACGTACACGGCGCTGGCCGGCGTTGTAGATCCAGGCCAGACGCGGTTCCTTCACCTGGTCGAGGGTTTCGTGCACCAGCAGCACGTTGCCTGCCAGGCGCGCCGGCGCGGTGACTTCCTGCTTGAAGAAGGTCAGCACGTTGGCGCCCTTGTCCGGCCCCAGGTCGGGGATCTCCGACGGCACGGCGGCTTCTTCCTCGAAGGTGATCGGGGTGAAGGAACCGTCGGTCTGCGGCGTGGCCTGGGTGATGGTGCGACGCAGGTTGCCACCGTGGTAGCGGGTGATGTGGTTCCACAGCACTTCCACGCCGGTCTTCGGAATCGGGAAGGCGTAGTAGCGGTTGCCGGTGAAGTTCGCCAGGCCGTTGCCGTCATTGATCGTCGTGACATTCAAGGCGCTGCGCTTGGCCGCCTCGAGAACCGCGTCCGGCAGGACCACCGTGCGGTGGGTCGGATAGACCGGGATCTTGTAGGTCTGCGGATAGCGCTTGAACATAGCGAGCTGGCCTTCGGAAAGCTTGGCCTTGTACTGCTCGGCGGTGGCCGCGGTGATGATGAACAAGGGTTTTTCATTGGCGAATGGGTCGGCCAGGAAACCTTTACTGTCCACCGCACCGGCGTTTTTCGGGATACCGCCGGTGTAGGCCGGGATCGAGCCGTCGGCATTACCGGCCTTTTCCGCGCCGATGGCGGTCAGGCTGGTGCCGAGCTTGGCCGCTTCCTCCGGGGAAACCGCCGCCATGACGTTGGCGGCCAGCAGGCTCAGGGCCAGGGCGCCACATTGCAAAATCATCTTGCGCATAAAGTTGTCCTTCTCAAGCCTGGATCAGAAGTTCGCGCCGACGCTGAGCGCCACGAAGTCACGGTCAATCAGGGTGTTATAGTTGCCACCGAAAAAGTCGGTGAAGCTGAGGCTCGCGGTGTAGGTGTTGCGGTAGTCGGCGTCCACACCGATGCTGACCGCCTTGGCGCCCTGGTTGAAGATGCCGTTGGGGCCGTAACCCTTGACGTCATGGGACCAGGACAGGTTCGGCTTGAGGTTGATCCCGGCGAACACGTTGCTGTAGTCGAGGATCGCCCGGGCACGGTAGCCCCAGGAGGTGGCGGTGACGAAACCGCTGGTATCACCCTGGAAGCCGTAGGCACCGTAGACCGAGTCACGTCCGTAACGGACCTTGTCCTTGGTCTCCAGGCCGCCAACGTAGGTCATCCCCGCCTCGCCTACCAATGTCAGGCGCTCGGCGCCCAGGACCTGGTCGAAGAACTGCGTCAGGGTGCTTTGTATCTGGGTGATTTCCTTGCGGCGATAGCCTGAGTTGTCGGCGCCGGCCGAAGTCTGGATCGGCGAAGAGGTACCATTACTGAGCGGATTGACCAGAGCCAGGGTCAGGTCGGTGGTGTTGAGCTGCACCGGCGCATTGGGCCGGTAGCTGATCTCGCCACTCCAGGCGGTGCCGGTGGGCAGGGTAGTAGAGAAGCTCGCACCATAGAGACGGATGTCTTCCGGATACTCCAGGTAGTACTGGCCGCGACCGAGCAGCATGCTGCTGGCCAGATTTATCCCGTTCCCAGGGGACAGCGCATTACCCGTGGCAATAATACCCGGGAGGCTGTTAATCGCGCTTTGATTGGCGGTGATGGTGCCCACCGTCGGCGTACGGCTGTGATAATTCATGAAATACAAGCCGTACTCGGTATCGCTACCCAACCAGCGCAGGGCCATACCCCATTGACCGCCGTCACGGGCGTCGCGGTCATCGGCGCGCTGTACAACGACCCCCTCCGAAGTCACCTGGAAACCCTGACCGAACAAGGCGGCAACCGGTTGCAACGGCGCGATCGCCGGGCTGCCGACGGTGTAGTTGTTGTTGCAACCGTGTTGCACCACATCGTTGCCGAAGAAGGTGCCGCAGTTGTCGACGACGGTGTTTTCCCAGTTCAACTGGTAGAACCCTTCGACCGTCAGTTGGTCGGTCAGGCTCTGGGAAGCGAAGAACATATTGACCGGGATCAGGCCTTCCTTGATCTCGGCACCCGGCCGGCGGAAGGCCGAGACGTCGATGGGGTTGATGCTGTTGATCGAGTTACCGATAAAGGTACTTTCACCCCAACTGACCACCTGCTTGCCCAGGCGCACAGTGCCCGGCAGGTCGGCGATGGAGTAATTGTGATAGATGAAGGCGTCGAGGATCTGCGCGCCCGAAGAACGAGCCGCCTCATCGCGATGGTGATCGCTGATGTCCTTGAAGTCCTGGCTTTCGTCGGCGGTCGCGAAATCGTACCAGTACTTGCCCCGGACGAAGACGCCGGTGTCACCGTACTTCAATTCCAGGTCATGAATGCCCTTGATGATCTTCGAGAAGGCTTCGCCCTTCTTGTAGTTCAAGCGTCCGTCATCACCGGTGGAGGCCTGGCCGGTACCGCCGTTGGGCACCCCCACCAGGCTCTTGTCGGCATCGCGCAGGCCCCAGCTCACGCCGGCCGACAGGGATGAGTCGAATTTGCCTTCGATTTCCCCGATATTGAACGAAACCGCCTGCGCCTGCGCACTGACGCCCATGGCAACCGCGATGGCCAGAGCCTGCGGCGTGAAGATGGCGCGCATTGTTGTTTTTGTCATGCGTCTTCCCCGGTGTGTGACAGAAGGCTTCACCCTACTCACCACCAACGGGAGCGATAAGCGCACCAAGGAGGTATTCGTGCTGTACCTCGAAAGGATGAACGAGTGCCTGCGACGCGCTTTGCAGCGCGCCATCGAACCTGTGGATAACGCGTCATAGCGCATATGGATGGAGGGCCGCCGGAACGGCTCCGGGTGTAGTGACTTGCGCAGACGACTGTTACTCCAACGGTAACAGTGATTGTCGCAAAGCAGGCTGTTTCAACGAAACCGAACGCCTTATTATGATCGTCATCTACTCTTTACTGACGTTGATTTACTCCTTGATCGAACGTCTTCCCTTGGCCACTGCGTTTGCGGTGGCTTTTTTTATGCCCGCGTCATTCAAGGTCACGACACGTTTTCAGGACCGCTGAAACTTCACAAGCAACCAGGGACCCTTCTTACAACCTGGAAAGCCCCCGACCGCTATCCCGGCTCAACACCACGACTCACCCTGTTCCACTCAACAACATCACGGGATAGGGAAGGAGTCGCTTATGAAATCGATCAATTACAACACCTATCGCAGCACCCGGGGTTTCAACGACAGGGTTCGCTTTCTGGTGCTGCATTACACCGCCATCGACTTCGCCGCCTCGGTCAAGGCCCTCACCGGCCCCCAGGTCAGCAGCCATTACCTGGTGCCCGATGTCACCGACCCGAGCTATCTCCAGGCCGGTTTCAAGGAGCAGGAAATCTTCAATCTGGTCGACGAAGACAAGCGCGCCTGGCATGCGGGCGCCAGTGCCTGGGCCGGCAGAACGCAGCTCAACGACACTTCGATCGGCATCGAGATCGTCAACCTGGCTTCAGACAGCGGGGGGCAGTTTCATTTTCCGCCCTATGAGCCCCGGCAGATCGAGGCGCTCAAGCGGTTGTCGCTGAATATCCTCGCCCGTTATCCCGAGATCACGCCCACCCAGGTGGTCGGACATTCGGATATCGCCTGGAGCCGCAAGAGTGATCCGGGAGCCGCCTTTCCCTGGCACGATCTGTACCTGTCGGGCATCGGCGCCTGGTTTGACGAAAGCACCCGCGACCGCTACCTGCAGCACTATCTGCGCGCGGGCCTGCCCCCTCAGAAAACAACCTTGGAGAGGTTCAAGAAGTACGGGTATGACGTGACGGGAGCCGACACGAAAACGGGATTCAACCAACTGGTCAGGGCCTTCCAGTTGCATTTCCGAGCGGAGAATTACGATGGGGTGCTGGATGCCGAGACCGCGGCCATCCTCGCGGCACTGGTGGAGAAGTACTTCCCGGGGGCAATACAGGCCAACTGAGGCAAAACCGGTGCAGGGCTTGGCCCTGTCCGGTTATTACCCCCCCTGTAGGAGCCGGCTTGCCGGCGATGAGGACTTTGAGCCTTGTATCGCCCTCGCGGCCGCTATCGCCGGCAAGCCAGCTCCTACAGGTGCTGCGTTGTGTCAGGCAGCCCTGTTTTCAGGCCATGTATTTCTGCAGATTCGCCATCATTTCCCGCAGGGCTTCAGGCGTGTCCTTCGGGTGCACGGCACCGTCGAAATCGCAGATCTGCTTCCAGCTGGCCGCCACGTCTTCCACGGAAAAACCATTGTGCGGATCGAAGCCGGCACCCAGGCTGCGCTCCCAGCGGGTCTTGCCGATCCAGCCGCCACCGACTTCGAACAGGCCGGATGTTTCATCGCACTGCTCACTGCCGAGGAATACCACCAGCGGACTGATCAGCTCCGGCTTGAGCAGCTCGAAGACCTGCGGCGGGATCAGCCCTTCGGTCATGCGCGTGCCGCCCGTCGGGGCAATGGCGTTGACCAGGATATTGTTCTTGCGGCCCTCAATGGCCAGGGTCCGGGTCAGACCATACAGGCCAAGCTTGGCCATGCCATAGTTGGACTGGCCGAAATTGCCGTAGATACCGGAAGTCGATGCGGTGAAGATCACCCGGCCATAGTTTTGCTCACGCATATGCGGCCAGGCCGCGTGGGTGACTTTGTAGGCACCCTCGACATGCACCCGGTAAACCAGATCCCAGTCGGCATCCTCCATTTTCAGGAAGGTCTTGTCCCGCAGGATGCCGGCGTTGTTCACCACCACATCGATACGACCAAAGGCATCCAGGGCGTTCTGCACGATCTTGTCGCCATCGGTGACCGAGTCATGGTTGGCCACTGCGGTACCGCCGGCCTCGCGAATCTCCGCCACCACCTTGTCCGCCGCCGAGGCATTGGCACCTTCGCCGTGGGCCGAGCCGCCGAGATCGTTGACCACCACTTTGGCCCCATGGCGGGCGAACAGCAGTGCATGGGCACGCCCCAGGCCACCGCCGGCTCCGGTGACAATCACCACTTTATCTTCGAAGCGCACAGACTCACTCATACAGGACTCCAGCCAGGGCCGATGGAAATAGACGCCGAGTGTCGGACACCCGGCCTTTGGTCACAATAAAGTCAGTCAGGGCTGAATGGTACGCGATAAGGCAGCGGGATAATCCAGCCCTGGCCGCGCCTGTCCCTGTTGACGCACGCCGGGCAGTGGCCTCAGAGCCGGAAGCCGGAGTCCTCTTTGTCCAGCTTGCGCAACAGCGCCGGCCAGGCCAGCGCCCCGCCCATGCCCTGGGCGCTACGGGTGACCGCGGCGACCATGGCCTTGGCCCCGACGAGTATCTGCGGCTCGATAACGATCAGCGGCGCCGCGCCATTTTGCGCCAGCACCTGGATATCGCAGGCGCGCTGGAAGGTGAACATCATCAGGAAGGTGTCGGCGATGGTCGAGCCACAGGTGAGCAGGCCGTGGTTGTGCAGCATCAGAAAGTTGTTTTCGCCGAGATCGGCCTGCAACCGCGCTTTCTCCTCATGGTTGAGGGCCACCCCTTCGTAGGCGTGATAGGCCAGGCTCGACAGCACGAACAGCGATTGCTGGCTGATGGGCAACACGCCCTGCTGCTGCGCCGAAACCGCGACACCGGCGGCGGTGTGGGTGTGCAGCACACAGGTCACATCGTGCCGCACCTCATGGATAGCGCTGTGGATGGTGTAGCCGGCCGGATTGATCTCGTAGGGGCTGTCCAACAGCTTGTTGCCGGCCTGGTCGACCTTGACCAGGCTCGACGCGGTGATCTCGTGGAACATCAGCCCATAAGGGTTGATCAGGAAATCCTCGGTACCCGGCACCTTGGCCGAGATATGGGTGAAGATCAGGTCGTCCCAGCCGTGCATCGCCACCAGGCGATAACAGGCCGCCAGGTCCACGCGGGTCTGCCATTCGGCGGCGCTGACTTGGCTCTTCACATCGGGTGCGGCGGTAACAGGGGCTGCGTTCACGGCACTGACCTCGGGGTTTGCGGTTTTTATTCTAGTACCGACCAGTCTAGAACAGCCGGTTACCCCGACGGAGTCGCATTGCCAGCCAGCTTGATGACTCAGCGGGTCAGCGAGCCATCAGATCACTGCCGCCAACAGCGGTGCGGCAAACAGGTTCAGCAAACCGGTCAACACCATCACCAGGCCCGCCACCGAGCCCTCTTCGCCACCGACTTCACGGGCGCGACTGACCCCGGCACCGTGAGCCCCCACACCGAACAACGCACCGCGGGCCAGACTGCTGCGCAACGGCAACCACTTGAGCAGCAGCCCGCCGAGAAATGCCCCGAACACCCCGGTGACCATCACGAACACCGCGGTCAGTTCCGGCACGCCGCCGAGGCCCTGCGCCAGCGGCATGGCAAAGGGCGTGGTGATCGAGCGCGGCACCAGCGACAGGGCCAGGCTGTTATCCAGCGACAGCGCCCTGGCCAATCCGTAGGAAGTGCCGATGGACGCCGCGCTACCGGCGAGCATCCCCAACAGCAATGCCGGGCCATGGCGCATCAGCATCTGCCGCTGCTGCCAGATCGGCACCGCGAAAGCCACGGTGACCGGCCCGAGGATCAGCATCAGCCAGTGGGTATCGCGCGAATATTCGGCGTACGCCGTGTGCAGCGGTAGCGCCACCGCCAGCAGCACGAACGGCACCAGGATCAGTGGCGACAACAGATAGCGGCCCGTGCGCCCATACACCCAACGACTGAACACATAGGCCGCCAGGGTCAGGCCCAGCCAGAACAGCGACATCCATTCAAGCTTCACGGCGAGTGCTCCAGCGGCAGACAAACTCGACGGTAAAGGCCGTCGCCAGCATCACCGCCAGGGTACTGACGCCGATCACCAGCAGGATCCGCCAGCCGTCCTGACGGACCATGGCGCCGTAGTCCAGCAGGCTCATCACCGCCGGGATAAAGAACAGCAACATCTCCGCCATCAGCAGCCCGGCCCCCAGTTGCAGGGTGGCGGGCTTGACCCGGCCGGTGGCGAAGGCCAGCAACAGCAGCGCCAGGCCGATCACCCCGCCGGGAATCGGCCAGTGGCTCCAGGCGGCGAACAGCGTGCCCAACTGATAGAGCCCCAGCAACACGGCCAGTTCGGCGAGCAGGCGACAGGATTTTTTCAGCAACAGACGGTTCATCGGATTCAGTCCTCTCAGGAAGCCGATTTTAAAGTTGTCACTGTCATCCCAAAAGCGAATTGTTAGACTGGCAGCCATTCCACTTTGGAATTAGGCCATGGAATTCAAGCAACTGCGCAGCTTTATCGAGGTGGTCCGCCAAGGCGGTTTCACCCAGGCGGCGAAAACCCTGCACATCAGCCAGTCGGCGGTGAGCAAGCAGGTCGCCCAGCTCGAACACGACCTCGGTACGCCGTTGCTCGACCGCCACGGCTCGCGGGTCCTGCTGACGGCGGCGGGCGGCGTGGTCATGCAACGGGCCGAAGCCATGTTGCGCCTGCGCAACGAGTTGCTCAGCGAACTGGATGACCTGAGCCACCTGGCCCGCGGTGAACTGCGCCTGGGTTTGCCGCAACTGGGCGGCGAGGCCCTGTTCGCCAGCCTCTTCGCCGAGTACCGACGGCGCTACCCCAATATCAGCATTCACCTGCTTGAAGGCGGTAGCCTGACGATCGAGCCGGCGGTGCTGAGCGGCGAGCTGGAACTGGGGGCGGGCCTCAAGCCGAGCGATCCGGCACTCGACTACCAGCCGTTTTGCGATGAGCCCCTGGATGTGTTGCTGGCGACCGATCATCCGCTGGCCGAGGAAGGCTCCATCCGCCTGGAACAATTGGCCGATACGCCGTTTCTGCTGTACCAGCGCAGCTTCGTACTCAACCACCGGTTGATGGAGGCCTGCCGGCGAGCCGGGTTCACCCCCAAGGAGAGCGGGCGCAGCGGCCAGGCGGACTTTCTCGCCGCACTGGTGGCCGCCGGGCAAGGCGTGGCGTTGTTGCCCAGCGTGGTCGCGCGTTCGCTGATACGGCCCGGGGTGGTGCGCCTGACCTTGAGCTCACCGACCGACCTGCGCTGGGACATCGCCTTTGTCTGGCGGCGCGGCGCCTACCTGTCCAAGGCCGCCCAGGCCTGGCTGGCGCTGGCGCGCGAGCGACCCAGCCTCAGCGCAACGCGCTGATAAATTCGGCCAGCCAGGGCTCGGCGTCGGTTTCCGGGGTGACGCTTTCGCTGGCATCCAGGCGCAGCATGTCCTTCACCTCGCGCACGCCCAGCTCGGCAAACAGCTCGCGCATTTGCTCGCCGCCGCCGCAGAAGGTGTCGCCGTAGCTGGAATCACCGAGGCCGATCACCCCGCCCGGCAAGCCGCGCCACGCCGCCGGTAGCTGGTCGCGGATGGCGTTGTACAAAGGTTGGAGATTGTCCGGCAACTCCCCCATGCCGGTGGTGGCGGTCACGGCCAGGAAGGCCTGCGGGGCAAAGGCCTGGACATCGGCGAGGGTCGCCCGCGGGTTGTGCCAGGCCTCGAAACCGGCCTCGCGAAGGATTTTTTCAGCGTGGCGGGCAACTTCTTCGGCAGTGCCGTAGACCGAGCCGGAAAGGATGGCGACTTTCATCAATCTGATCCTGATGCTTGATAAAAAACCCAGGATACCAGCAGATGAGAGACTTTCTCACAAAACCCGCCCCTCGCCGCTCGCAAATGGGATGGATTATTCAGGACGATGTCTTAAACTTTGCCGGACATGTCAATGGATTGCGCGGGCGTTGAACAATGATAAATCCCAAACTGCTGCAAATGGTGATTGACGCGTCGAACGACGGCATCGTGGTGTCCGAACAGGAAGGCGAAGACCATATCCTGATCTACGCCAACCCGGCGTTCGAACGCCTGACCGGTTACACCAACGAAGAAATTCTCTATCAGGACTGTCGCTTCCTGCAGTCGGGCGACCGCGACCAGCCGGCGCTGGAACTGATCCGCGAAGCCCTGCACACCCGCAAGCCGTGCCGGCAGATCCTGCGCAACTACCGCAAGGACGGCAGCCATTTCTGGAACGAGCTGTCGCTGTCCCCGGTGTTCAACGAAAGCGACCAACTGACCTACTTCGTCGGCGTGCAAAAAGACGTGACGGTGCAGGTCAAGGCGCAGCAGCGGGTGGCCCAGTTGGAAGCGCAACTGGCCGAGGTCCAGGCGCAACTGGCGGCGCTCAAGGCGGCAGGCACAAACCAGCCATGACCGATCAACGCGGCCGGCCGGTGCAGGAGACGCCTGAGCGGCGATCAGGTGTCGAGGCGGCCCGCCAACAGCTGTTGCAGGCGCCGGCGCATCAACCGGCCGTCATTGCCCAGGCAACCGATGCTTGAGCCTTCCAGGCGCTCCTGTAACAGTTCCGAGACATCCCCGGCCAACATCACCGCACAGTCCACCGACAGCGCCAGGCGGTTGAGGCGGCGTGGCAGATCCGTCGTCGGCGAACGGTTGGAATACAGTACCAGCGCCTCGGGCCGGACCTTTTCACAGACCAGGGTCAGCTCATCGAAGGGTTGGCCAACCCCCAGGACGCTGACGCAGCGGTCGCCATCCCCCAGCAGCAAGCCGGCCACCAACAATTCGAGCTCACGGCATTGATCCGGCAAAGCGGCGAGCACGATGCGCTGGGAGGGCAGCCCGCGCACCAGGTGCAGGCGCTGCAGGACTCGCGCACGCAGGAATGCATCGAGAAACAACCACTCGCTGGCCTGGCCGAATTCACCGCTCTGCTGCAGGCGCTGCCACAGCGGCAGGAGGATATTCTGGAACACCACGGTCAGCGGGTAGCTGGAAAACACCTGTCCGTAGAGACGTTCGAGGGCCGGTTCGTCGAAAGCGCTGACCGCCGCGCGCAATTGCGTCTGCCAGTCGTCCCATTCCGTCTGGGCAATCGATTGCACCGCAATGCCGGAAGGGGTGTGAATGGGCGCTGCCTGGGCGGCGGTCTTCGCCAGGATCTTGCCGACCTTGCTCACCGCCACGCCACGCTCGATCCAGCCCATGATGGTGCGGACCGTCTCGATATCGCTCATGGCATAGAGCCGATGCCCACTTTCGGTGCGGGTCGGCTGAATCAAACCGTAGCGCCGTTCCCAAGCCCGCAGGGTGACCGGATTGACGCCGGTCAGGCGCGAAACTTCGCGAATGGGAAACAACTCTTCCTGTTTCAGCGCCCGCAACAGCGGCGCGGCAGGTTCAAGTTCGGTCATGACGGGCATCTGTCACACATTTATGGGTAGGATTTAACCGATATTCTAGCCCACTGGATCCAACACCCTGCAAATCATACGCAATGCGACTTACTGGCTTGGTGCATTTCCCGGGAATAGGGAATAATTCTTGCCTGTCCAAACACGCAGCCCACCACCCCGGCGCTGCGTTGCGCATCAGCCCTATCCGGGCGGCATGCTTGTCTTACGGAGATACATGATGTCTACCTCACCCGTCACCATGATGGTGGCCCGGCGCGTTGCCGATGGCCGCTACCAGGACCTGCTCGCCTGGTTGCACGAAGGCGAACTGCTCGCCACCGACTTCCCCGGTTACCTGGGCTCCGGCGTGCTCGCCCCGCCGCCCGGGGACAACGAATTCCAGATGATTTTCCGCTTCAGCGATGCCACGACCCTGGGCGCCTGGGAGCACTCCGCTTCGCGCAAGGCCTGGCTGGCGCGCGGCAGCGACCTGTTCGCCGGGCCACAGGAGCGCCGGGTCAGTGGCATCGACGGCTGGTTCGGCGTCGTCGGCCAACGTCCACCGCGCTGGAAGCAGGCGGTGGCGATCTGGCTGGCGTTCTTTCCCGTGTCGCTACTGTTCAACTTTGGCCTCGGACCGTTGCTTGCCGAGCTGAATCTGCTGCCACGGGTACTGGTCAGCACCCTGGTGCTGACCCCGCTGATGGTCTACTTCTTCATTCCGCTGTCGACCCACCTCCTCGCGGGCTGGTTGCACAGTACCCAGGCCAAGGCGCTGCCCGGCGACACGGCCACTGCCCGGCATTGACGGTACGCAGTATCCGGCTTGGCAGTTGTACAAGCGGTGTGGCTGGTATAGCTTTGACTTCAACGTCAACCGACGCCTCTCCACCGCTGCCACGAGCCTTCGATGCCATCGTCTTGTGCCCCCATCCTGATTACTGGCGCCGGCCAGCGTGTCGGCCTGCACTGCGCAGAGCGACTGCTGGCCGACGGCTACCCGGTGATCTTCAGCTATCGCAGCGAGCGCCCAGGCGTCCAGGCCCTGCGCGACCTCGGCGCCACCGCGCTGTTCGCCGATTTCTCCAGCGAAGCCGGGATCCTGGCCTTTATCGAAACGCTGAAGCAGCACACCGACTGCCTGCGGGCGATCGTCCACAATGCCTCGGCCTGGCTGGCGGAAACTCCCGGTAACGAAACCGCGGCCTTTACCCAGATGTTCAGCCTGCACATGCTCGCGCCCTATCTGATCAACCTGCACTGCGCCGAACTGCTGGAACGCTCGCCAATGGCCGATATCGTGCACATCAGCGACGATGTCACCCGCAAGGGCAGCAGCCAGCACATGGCCTACTGCGCCAGCAAGGCCGGCCTGGACAGCCTGACCCTGTCCTTCGCGGCCCGCTACGCGCCACGGATCAAGGTCAACGGCATCGCGCCGGCGCTGCTGATGTTCAACCCCGACGACGACGCGGCGTACCGCGCCAGGACCCTGGCCAAATCGGCCCTGGGTATCGAGCCCGGAGCCGGGGTGGTCTACCAGAGCCTGCGCTACCTGCTGGACAACCCCTATGTCACCGGCACAACCTTGACCGTCAACGGCGGCCGGCACCTTAAATAAGCCGCCCCGCGAGGAATCCTTTCCATGAGTGCCACACTGCCCGAGCATTACCGCGAGATCCTTCTGGGGCTGGGCGAAAACCCCGACCGCGAGGGCCTGCTGGACACCCCGAAACGGGCCGCCAAGGCCATGCAGTACCTGTGTCATGGCTATGAGCAGAGCCTCGACGAGGTGGTCAACGGCGCGCTGTTCGCTTCCGACAATGACGAGATGATCATCGTCAAGGACATCGAGTTGTACTCGCTGTGCGAACACCACCTGCTACCCTTTATCGGCAAGGCCCATGTCGCCTACATGCCCACCGGCAAGGTTCTGGGGCTGTCGAAGATCGCCCGGATCGTCGACATGTTCGCCCGCCGCCTGCAGATCCAGGAAAACCTCACCCGGCAAATCGCCGACGCCATCGAGCAGGTGACCCAGGCCGCCGGCGTGGCGGTGGTGATCGAAGCCCAGCACATGTGCATGATGATGCGCGGCGTGGAAAAACAGAATTCGACCATGAACACCTCGGTGATGCTCGGCGCCCTGCGCGACTCGAGCACCACCCGCATGGAGTTCCTGCAACTGATTGGACGGAGCAAGTAGCAATGCCACAACTTCAACCCGGCATGGCACGCATTCGGGTCAAGGACCTGTGCCTGCGGACCTTTATCGGCATCAACGAGGACGAGATCCTCAACAAGCAGGATGTGCGGATCAACCTGACCATCCTCTATGCGGCCCAGGAAGCGGTCCGCGACAACGACATCGATCACGCCCTGAACTACCGCACCATCACCAAGGCGATCATCCAGCATGTGGAGGGCAATCGCTTTGCCCTGCTCGAACGCCTGACCCAGGAACTGCTGGACCTGGTGATGAGCAACGAGGCCGTGCTCTATGCCGAGGTCGAAGTCGACAAGCCCCATGCGTTGCGCTTTGCCGAGTCGGTGTCGATTACGCTCGCGGCGAGCCGTTGAGCCACTGAGCCGTCTGGCGTTCGCCGCGCCAGGCTCTTATCATCGCGACCTACTTCACCCGCACAGAGCCCATCATGACCGAGCAAGAACGCCTCGAACTCGAAGCCGCCGCCTTTCGCCGGCTGGTCGCCCACCTGGACAGCCGCAAGGATGTGCAGAACATCGACCTGATGAACCTCGCCGGGTTCTGCCGCAACTGCCTGTCCAAGTGGTACAAGGCCGAAGCCGACGAACGCGGGGTCGAGGTCAGCCTCGACGACGCCCGTGAAGTCATCTACGGCATGCCCTATGCCGAGTGGAAGGCCCAATACCAGCAAGAAGCCAGCGCCGAACAACAGGCGGCGTTCGCCAAAGGAAAACCCCATGAGTGATTTGAACACCCTGCGCGCCAGCCTCAACAGCGGCGAACATGTTTTTGCCGACACCCTGGCTTTCGTGGCCGCCGGTTACGACTATCAGCCACAAGCCTTCAACAACGGCGGCGTGGAAAACGCCGCCGGGCAGAACGAAGGCTCGTGCAAGACCCTGGGCCTGGCGCTGCTGGAAGGCTTGAGCGACCAGGAAACCTTGCTGGCCTTCGGCGAGCATTACCGTTCGGTCCTGGCCACCCCTAAAGGCAGCGACCACGGCAATATCCGCGCGTTGATCGCCCATGGCCTGGCCGGCGTGAAGTTCGCCCAGGCGCCGCTGACCCGGCGCTGATTCAAGCGCCCGGCCGGCACATCGCAACTTTTAAGATTGACCCGGCGACTTTATTTCGTTTGCCCGGGACCGCTGCTCACGGCTTAGATAAAAAGAAGTCTTCCTTCTTTCGAGTCAGGTCTCCATGAGCAGCGAAACCATCAGCCAGTCGATTTCCATCGTTCACCCGATCAGCCTCAGCCACGGCAAGAATGCCGAGGTCTGGGATACCCACGGCAAACGCTATATCGATTTTGTCGGTGGCATCGGCGTACTCAACCTCGGCCATTGCCACCCGCGCATCGTCGAGGCCATTCGCGAACAAGCCACCCGACTGACCCACTACGCCTTCAACGCCGCGCCCCATGCGCCCTACCTCGAACTGATGGATCGCCTGACGGCCTTTATGCCGGTGACCTACCCGGTCAGCGGCATGCTTACCAACAGCGGCGCGGAGGCGGCGGAAAACGCCTTGAAGATCGTCCGTGGCGCCACCGGTCGCACCGCCGTGATCGCCTTTGACGGCGCCTTCCACGGCCGCACCCTCGCCACCCTCAATCTCAACGGCAAGGTGGCCCCCTACAAACAGAAAGTCGGGGTACTGCCCGGGCCGGTGTATCACCTGCCCTTCCCCAGCCAGGACAATGGCGTAACCTGCGCCGAGGCGCTGAAGGCCATGGAGCGGCTGTTCAGCGTCGAAATCGATGTCGAGGACGTCGCCTGTTTTATCCTCGAACCGGTGCAGGGCGAAGCAGGCTTCCTGGCGTTGGACGTGGAGTTCGCCCAGGCCCTGCGGCGTTTCTGCGATGAGAAAAAGATCCTGCTGATCATCGATGAAATCCAGTCCGGTTTCGGTCGCACCGGCCAGCGTTTTGCGTTCTCGCGACTGGGGATTGAGCCGGACCTGATCCTGCTGGGCAAGAGTATTGCCGGCGGTGTGCCGCTGGGGGCGGTGGTCGGCCGCAAGGCGCTGCTCGACACCTTGCCCAAAGGCGGACTGGGCGGCACCTATTCGGGCAACCCGATTGCCTGCGCCGCGGCCCTGGCGACCCTGGATGAAATGACTGATGCGAACTTGCAGGCCTGGGGCGCGCAACAGGAAGAGGCGATTGTCGGCCGTCACCAGGCCTGGCGCGCCAAGCAGCTTTCACCCTACCTGGGGCGCCTGACCGGTGTTGGCGCCATGCGCGGCATCGAGTTGATCAACCCCGACGGCAGCCCTGCGTCGGCACAGTTGACGCAATTGCTGGCCCTGGCCCGCGAGGCCGGTTTGCTGCTGATGCCCAGCGGCAAGTCGCGGCACATCATTCGCCTCCTGGCCCCCTTGACCACCGAGGCGGCAGTGCTGGAAGAAGGGCTGGATATCCTCGAGGCGTGCCTGGCCAGGCTTACCTGAAATCCGCGGGCAAAAAAAAACCGGCCGAGGCCGGTTTCTTCATAACGATGCAATCAGAACGAAGCGTTCTGCAGGTCGTCGAGGTAGCGCTCGGCGTCCAGTGCGGCCATGCAGCCGGCGCCGGCCGAGGTGATGGCTTGACGGTAAACGTGGTCGGCCACGTCACCGGCGGCAAACACACCTTCCACGCTGGTGGCGGTGGCATTGCCGTCACGGCCGCCCTGCACCACCAGGTAGCCGTCTTTCAACGCCAACTGGCCTTCGAACAGCGAGGTGTTCGGGGTGTGGCCGATGGCGATGAACACGCCGTCGACTTTCAGCTCGTCGAAGCTGCCGTCGTTGTTCTTCAGACGGGCACCGGTGACGCCCATGTTGTCGCCCAGGACTTCGTCCAGGGTGGCATTGAGCTTGAGGACAATCTTGCCCTCGGCGACGCGGGCATGCAGTTTGTCGATCAGGATCTTCTCGGCACGGAAGGTCTCGCGACGGTGCACCAGGGTCACCTTGCTGGCGATATTGGCCAGGTACAGCGCCTCTTCCACGGCGGTGTTACCACCACCGACCACGGCGACTTCCTTGTTGCGATAGAAGAAACCGTCGCAGGTGGCGCAAGCGGAAACGCCCTTGCCCATGAACGTCTCTTCCGACGGAAGGCCCAGGTAACGAGCGCTGGCGCCGGTGGCGATGATCAGGGCGTCACAGGTGAAGGTGCCGCTGTCGCCCACCAGGGTGTAGGGCTTTTTCGCCAGGTCCACCGCATTGATGTGGTCGAAGACGATTTCGGTTTCGAAACGCTCGGCGTGCTCTTTCATGCGGTCCATCAGCGCCGGGCCGGTCAGGCCGTGCACGTCGCCGGGCCAGTTGTCGACTTCGGTGGTGGTGGTCAATTGGCCGCCGGCCTGCATGCCGGTGATCAGCAGCGGCTTGAGGTTGGCACGCGCGGCATAGACCGCGGCGCTGTAACCGGCAGGGCCGGAACCGAGAATAATCACTCGCGAATGGCGTACTTCAGACATGACTCACTCCTATCGACCGCCCGTCAGCTACCGGTGCGGAACGCCGGCGGACCGGCTGGAATAAAAAAGGACTGCGAAAGCACTTGGGGAAGGCTTGTAGCACACAGTCCTGAAAAATAATGAGGTGCAGCGTATCGAGGAGGCGAAGATTAAGGAAATACGCAATAACAATCCAGCTCATAGCAGGTCTCTATCCTGAGCGGTGTTCTTCAAGACGCCTTTGTTACTGTAAATGTCGAACCTTTCACCGGCCCTGCAAAGCCGGTAAGGTCGGCGCGTTTCCCCCATCTCGGAGCACGTTATGCCCGCACCCGTCCTGTCCGGCCCGCAATATCTGCGCGAGGGCCTGAAGCTGGTCCTGAGCCCGGGCCTGCGCCTGTTCGTCCTGCTGCCGCTGGCGATCAACCTGGTGCTGTTCGTCGGCTTGATCTACCTGGCCGGCCATTATTTCAGTCTCTGGGTCGATACGCTGATGCCGACCCTGCCCGGCTGGCTGAGTTTCCTCAACTACATCCTCTGGCCGCTGTTCGTGGCGCTGGTGGTGCTGATGGTGTTTTTCACCTTCACCATGATTGCCAACGTGATCGCCGCGCCCTTCAATGGTTTCCTCGCCGAGAAAGTCGAAGTGGTGGTCCGCGGCACCGACAATTTCCCGGCCTTCAGCTGGGCCGAACTGCTGGCGATGATTCCCCGCACCCTGGCGCGGGAAATGCGCAAGCTGGGTTACTTCCTGCCGCGGGCCATCGCGCTGTTGGTGCTGTCGTTCATCCCGGTGGTGAATATCATCGCCGCACCACTGTGGTTGCTGTTCGGGGTGTGGATGATGGCGATCCAGTACATCGACTACCCGGCGGACAACCACAAGCTGAGCTGGCAGGGCATGCTCGCCTGGCTGCGGCAGAAACGCTGGCAGTGCATGAGTTTTGGCGGGATCGTCTACCTGGTGCTGCTGGTGCCGGTGGTCAACCTGCTGATGATGCCGGCGGCGGTGGCCGGGGCGACCTTGTTCTGGGTTCGTGAGCGCGGTGAAGAGGCGGTGGCCGGCGAGAAGCGCTGAGGCGCCCGCAACGCGGCCTCGTCACAAATCCATCATCAAACAGCCACAGTGTCGCAACCGCCCGGGGCGACACTGTAAACATGACGACAGCTCTGCATATCACCCTGATCACCGAAACCTTCCCACCGGAAATCAATGGGGTGGCCAATACCCTTGGCCGCTTGTGCGACGGACTGCGCGCCCGCGGACACCAGATCGAGCTGGTGCGCCCGCGCCAGAGCTGCGACCAGTCCCGCCCCAGCGATACCGAACTGCTGCTCTGCCGTGGCTGGCCGCTGCCCGGTTACCCCGGCCTGCAATGGGGGCAGTCGTCGATGCACAAGTTGCTGCGACGCTGGAAGAACCAGCGCCCGGATGTGCTGTATATCGCCACCGAAGGTCCGCTCGGCTTGTCGGCCCTGCGTGCGGCCAGGCGTTTGGGGATTTCGGTGGTCAGCGGTTTCCACACCAACTTCCAGCAGTATTCCCATCAATACGGCATGGGCTTGCTGACGCGGGTACTGACCCACTATCTGCGCTGGTTCCACAATCGCTCCAAGCTGACCCTGGTGCCCAGCGTCAGCCAACGCATGGAGCTGGAGCGGCGGCATTTCGAGCGCCTGGAACTGCTCTCCCGCGGCGTCGACAGCCAGTTGTTCCATCCGGCCAAGCGCTTGAGCGCCCTGCGCGACAGCTGGGGGCTGGCGGACGACGATATCGCCTTGCTGTATGTCGGGCGACTGGCGACCGAGAAGAACCTCGGCTTGCTCAAGCTCACCTACGAGCGTCTGCGGGAAACTTATCCACAGCGGCGGATGAAGCTGATGGTGGTCGGCGATGGTCCGCAACGTGGCGTGCTGGAAAAGGAAATGCCCGAGGCGTTGTTCTGCGGCACACAGCGGGGCGAGGCCCTGGCCTGTCACTATGCGTCGGCGGATATGTTCCTGTTCCCGAGCCTGACCGAAACCTTCGGCAATGTGGTGCTCGAGGCGCTGGCATCCGGGTTGGGGGTGGTGGCTTACGATGAGGCCGCGGCGGCCCAGCATATCCGCCATGGTTACAACGGCGTGCTGGCCATGCCCGGCGACGAGGACGCATTTTGCGATGCCGCCTGCTGGTTGCTGGAAGGTCGGGAGACCTTGCGCAATGTCCGCCTCAATGCCCGCCAGCATGCCAGCCGGCAAGGTTGGGGAGCGATAGTCGAGCAGTTCGAGAAGCAGTTGCGTGGGGCCTGTGACGCGCCGCTCGTGGAGCGACGCGCTCCGGCCCTGCCGGTGGATGCCGTTGTGACCAATGGCATCCTGAAAACACCGCGCAACCTGTAACCGGGCTTACGCCAGGCTCATCAACGCCTCACGGCTGAACGGCAGGATGTCCTGCTCGCGGCCGTCGCGCACTTTCACCGCCCAATCCGGGTCCACCAGCAGCGCGCGGCCCACGGCAACCAGGTCGAACTCATCGTTGCCCAGGCGCTCCAGCAGCTTCTCCAGGCTTGCCGGCTGGGCGACCTTGTCGGTGTTGACCATGAATTGCAGGAACTCGCCGTCCAGGCCGACGCTGCCCACGGTGATGGTCGGCTTGCCGGTCAGCTTGCGAGTCCAGCCCGCCAGGTTCAGCTCGGAACCGTCGAACTCCGGCTCCCAGAAACGTCGCGTGGAACAGTGGAAAATATCCACCCCGGCGTCAGACAACGGCTTGAGGAACTCGCCCAGGGCCTCTGGCGTCTGCACCAGGCGGGCGCTGTAGTCCTGCTGCTTCCATTGGGAAAAGCGGAAGATGATCGGGAAGCCCGGTCCCACCGCCGCGCGCACGGCCTGGATCAGCTCGATGGCAAAACGCGAACGGTTGGCCAGGCTGCCACCGTATTCGTCGGTGCGCAGATTGGTGCCTTCCCAGAAGAACTGGTCGATCAGGTAACCGTGGGCACCATGGATCTCGACACCGTCCATGCCGATGCTTTGGGCATCACGAGCCGCCTGGGCGAAGGCCGCGATCACCTCGTCGATGTCCTGTTTCGTCATGCCGTGCACCACGACTTGACCGTCCTTGAGCTTCTCGCTCGGGCCATAGCCCGGCACGCTGGCATCCGGTTCAGTGCCCAGGCGCCGTACATTACCCACATGCCAGAGCTGCGGAACGATCTTGCCTCCTTCGGCGTGCACCGCATCGACGACTTTTTTCCAGCCGGCCAGGGCCGCTTCGCCGTAGAAATGCGGCACGTTCGGGTAACCGTTGGACGCCTGGTGACCGACCGTGGTGCCTTCGGTGACGATCAGGCCGACACCGGCCGCCGCGCGCTTGCGGTAGTACTCGATGACTTTCGAGTTGGGCACGCCACCCGGGGAAAACGAACGGGTCATCGGCGCCATGACCACACGGGTCGGCAACTCCAGCGCGCCAAGATGGA
This sequence comes from Pseudomonas sp. MWU12-2319, assembly GCF_023242525.1. Taxonomy (NCBI): domain Bacteria; kingdom Pseudomonadati; phylum Pseudomonadota; class Gammaproteobacteria; order Pseudomonadales; family Pseudomonadaceae; genus Pseudomonas; species Pseudomonas sp. MWU12-2319. The sequence continues at coordinate 158,187 of NZ_JALJES010000011.1, read as the reverse complement.
AAGGTCGGAACAGGGCTTTAACGGGCATGGGAGCACTCCACGGCGCAAGGGGAATTTATGATCAGGATAATATTCCGCCATGAACGCGCCGCCCAGCACTATTGATCTGAGTGATTAAGCTTTAGAAGTCGTTGCAGGAGCAGCCGGTCGACATGCTCCTGCGTGCGGCCCGAACCGGGCGAGAATCAAGCCAGGGCTTTTTCGATCGCATGGATCACTGCCGGATCATCCGGAGCGGTGCGCGGCGAGAAACGCGCCAATACGCGGCCATCCTTGCCCATGAGGAACTTTTCGAAATTCCAGGTGATGTCCCCCGGAAACTCAGCGCCCTCGCCCGCCAGCAGACGGTACAACTGGTGACGGTCATGACCGTTGACCTCGAGCTTGCTGCTCAACGGAAAGCTAACGCCATAGTTCAGGCTGCAGAACGCCTGGATCTCCTCCTCGGAGTCCGGTTCCTGCCCGGCAAACTGGTTGCACGGCAGACCGAGCACGCTGAAGCCCTGGGCCTTGTATTGCTGATAGAGGTGCTCAAGGGCGGCATATTGGGGTGTCAAGCCGCACTTGGAAGCCACGTTGACCACCAGCACTACATGCCCTTTGAAAGGCGCCAGCGGCAGTTCCTGACCATCCAGCGCTTTTAGTGTCAGATCGTGAAAAGCACTCATGACGAACTCCCGTTTTTCCCGGACTTATACGCGAACATTGTTGCCTGACAGCCTGACCGGTTTCCAGTTAAAAACCGCGGCTGACTAAAAAAGGCGCCCGTGGGCGCCTTCCAACTACCAGAGCTTAGCAGCAGAAATCAGTGGTGATGGCCGCCTTCGCCATGGACGTGACCATGGGCGACTTCTTCCTGGCTGGCATCACGGATTTCGATGATCTTGACCTGGAAAGTCAGGCGCTGGCCAGCTAGGGGGTGGTTGCCATCAACGGTGACATCGTCGCCGTCCAGGTCGCGAATGGTGACGATCTGCATCTGGCCGTCCGGAGCGGAAGCGTGGAACTGCATGCCGACTTCCAGCTCGTCGACACCTTCGAACATGCTGCGGCTCAGGGTGCTGACCAGTTCAGCGGAGTATTCACCGTAGGCATCTTCCGGCTCGACGGAAACTTTCAGCTCGTCGCCGACGTTCTTGCCTTCCAGGGCCTTTTCCAGACCTGGGATAATATTGCCGGCACCGTGCAGGTACACCAGCGGGGCGCCGCCGGCAGAGCTGTCGATGACCTCACCAGCATCGTTGGTAAGGGTATAGTCGATGGAGACAGCCTTGTTGGCAGCGATCGTCATATGAGCGAGACCTTTTGCATAGGAATAAAGAGCGGACAAGTCTAAACAAGGATTCGTCCGAAAGCGAACTGAACCCGGACAGACGGGCCAAGACCATGCCTGTAACCATTATCGGCTTTCATCAGGACGAGGACGGGCACTGGGTGGCCGAGCTGTCCTGCGGCCATACCCAGCACCTGCGCCATCAACCACCCTGGCAGTCGCGCGCCTGGGTACTCGATCCTGTGCAGCGCGCGGAAAAAATCGCTCAGGGCTTTGAATGTGGTTGGTGCGCTCGAGGCTCGGTTAACGATAACCTTGGCGACTGAACTTCGCAGACGACCAGACATAGGCCGTCGCACTTGCGCTTCCTCAAGAGAATACGCATGCAAACTTTTTTTATCGCGCCCACCGATTTTGGTGTGGGTCTGACCTCGATCAGCCTCGGGCTGGTCCGTACGCTGGAACGCGCCGGGTTGAAAGTCGGCTTTTTCAAACCCATCGCCCAGCCCCATCCCGGCGACCTGGGCCCGGAGCGCTCCACCGAACTGGTGGCCCGTACCCATGGCCTGAAACCGCCCCAGCCCCTGGGTCTGGCCCATGTCGAGCGGATGCTCGGCGACGGCCAGCTCGATGAGCTGCTGGAAGAAATCATCACCCTCTACCAACAGGCCGCCGTCGGCAAGGACGTGCTGGTGGTCGAAGGCATGGTTCCGACCCGTAGCGCCAGCTATGCGGCCCGGGTCAACCAGCACCTGGCCAAGAGCCTGGATGCCGAGGTGATCCTGGTCTCGGCGGCGGAAAACGAAGTGCTCAGCGAACTCTCCGGCCGGGTCGAATTGCAGGCGCAATTGTTCGGAGGTCCCAAGGACCCGAAAGTGCTCGGGGTGATCCTCAACAAGGTCCGCACCGACGAGAGCATGGCCGACTTCTCTGCCCGTCTGAAGGAGCATTCGCCGTTGCTGCGCAGTGGCGATTTCCGCCTGCTGGGCTGCATTCCGTTCCAGCCTGACCTGAATGCGCCGCGCACCCGCGACGTCGCCGAACTGCTCGGCGCCCAGGTGCTCAACGCCGGTGACTACGAGCAGCGGCGCATGAACAAGATCATCATCTGCGCCCGTACGGTGCGCAATACCATCGACCTGCTCAAGCCCGGCGTGCTGGTGGTGACCCCGGGCGACCGCGACGACATCATCCTCGCCGTGAGCATTGCCTCGATGAACGGCGTGCCCCTGGCCGGCCTGTTGCTGACCAGCGACACCCTGCCCGATCCGCGCATCATGGAACTCTGTCGTGGCGCGATGGCCGCGGGCCTGCCGGTGTTGTCGGTGAGCACCGGCTCCTACGACACCGCCAACCAGCTCAATGGCCTGAACAAGGAAATCCCCATCGATGACCGCGAGCGCGCGGAGATCATCACCGATTTCGTCGCCGGGCACCTTGACGCCCACTGGCTGCACCAGCGCTGCGGCACCCCACGGGAAATGCGCCTGACCCCGGCGGTGTTCCGCTACCAGTTGATCCAGCGCGCCCAGGAAGCCAACAAACGCATCGTCCTGCCCGAAGGCAGCGAACCGTTGACCGTGCAGGCGGCGGCCATCTGCCAGGCCCGGGGCATCGCCCGCTGCGTGTTGCTGGCCAAGCCGGCGGAAGTCGAGGCGGTGGCCCGGGCCCATGGTTTCGAACTGCCGCCGGGGCTGGAGATTCTCGACCCGGACCTGATTCGCGGGCGCTACGCCGAGCCCATGGTGGCCCTGCGCAAGAGCAAGAGCCTGAACACGCCGATGGCTGAGCAGCAACTGGAAGACACCGTGGTGATCGGCACCATGATGCTGGCGCTGGACGAGGTCGACGGACTGGTTTCCGGGGTGATCCACTCCACCGCCAACACCATTCGCCCGGCCCTGCAACTGATCAAGACCGCGCCGGGTTGCACCCTGGTGTCATCGGTGTTCTTCATGCTGTTCCCGGACCAGGTGCTGGTCTATGGCGACTGCGTGATGAACCCCCATCCGTCAGCGGCGGAGCTGGCGGAAATCGCCCTGCAAAGCGCCGACTCGGCCCAGGCCTTCGGGATCACGCCACGGGTGGCGATGATCAGCTACTCCAGCGGCGAATCGGCCAGTGGCGAGGAAGTGGAGAAAGTCCGCGAAGCCACCCTGTTGGCCCATGAGTCCCAGAGCACGTTGCTGATCGACGGCCCGTTGCAGTACGACGCCGCGGCCAACGAAACCGTGGCCCGGCAACTGGCGCCCAACAGCCAGGTGGCGGGACGCGCCACGGTGTTCGTGTTCCCTGACCTGAACACCGGCAACACCACCCACAAGGCGGTGCAACGCAGCGCCGACTGCGTCAGCCTGGGGCCGATGCTGCAAGGCCTGCGCAAGCCGGTCAACGACCTGCCGCGCGGCGCCCAGGTGGACGACATCGTCTACACCATCGCCCTGACCGCGATCCAAGCCGCCAACCGACCTGTGGATATCTGAATGTTAGACTTTCTCCCGGCCCCGCTGCGGGGCGTGATCGCCTCGCTGCTGTTGACGTTGAATACCGTGCTGCTGTGTTCCTTCCTGTTCTGCGTGGCGCTGTTCAAGGTGCTGCCTTTTGCCCTGACCCAGCGTTTCACCCACTGGCTGATGAACCATACCCATGAGGCCTGGGTCAGCAACAACAAGGCCTGGATGCAACTGGTCCGCCGCACCCGCTGGCACCTCAGCGGCCTGGAGGGCCTGGACTACCAGCATTCCTACCTGGTCACCAGCAACCACCAGAGCTGGGTCGACATCATGGTCTTGCAGTACGTGCTCAACCGGAAGATCCAGCCACTGAAGTTCTTTCTCAAGCAGGAGCTGATCTGGGTCCCGGTGATCGGCCTGGCCTGGTGGGCCCTGGGTTTTCCGTTTATGAAGCGCTATTCCAAGGCGTATCTGGAGAAGCACCCGGAAAAGAAAGGCAAGGACCTGGAAACCACCCGCAAGACCTGCGCGAAGTTTCGCGACAACCCTGTGGGTATCTTCAATTTTGCTGAGGGCACACGCTTTACCAAGGGCAAGCATGCGCAGCAGCAGTCACCGTTCCGTTATCTGCTGAAACCCAAGGCCGGCGGTATCGCCTTTGTGCTGGATGCCATGGGCGAGCAACTGGAGTCCATCGTCAACGTGACCATCCACTATCCGGGCGGCGAGCCGGGGTATTGGGATCTGCTGTGTGGCAACGTGCGGGATGTGGTGGTGCACTTTGAAGAACTGAAGGTTCCGCCGCAGTTTGTCGGCAGGAACTACGACCAGGACGGCGAATACCGCCTGGCGTTCCAGGGCTGGATCAACCAGTTGTGGGAAGAGAAGGACGCGTTGTTGGCGCAGATGCATCGCGAATATCCCGCCAAACCTTGAGCCGTCTGTAAGGGCCTCTTCGCGGGCAAGCCCTGCTCCTACAGTGCAGTGTCGATCACGGATTTTGCGTACGACACAAACCTGTAGGAGCAGGGCTTGTCGGGGCGCCGAACCGCCGCGAAGACGTCGGCCCAAACACCGCAAAATCCCGCGCTACCCACCCACTAGAGTACCCCACCAGACACATCCTGCACCCTTGATACCCTCCACATTCCTGGCACACCTCCTGTAGCTTCAAGGCTCCAAGCGTTCAAGGAGCATCAAGGATGACGACTCGCTATAAAGCCAACCACTTGCGTATCGGACGCTACTCAGAGCCCGGCCGGATTTACCTGCTGACTGCCGTGGTCCAAAACCGCGAACCGGTTTTCCAGGACTTTTACCTGGGCCGCCTGTTGGTAAACAGCCTCAGAACCGCACAGGAAGAGTACTCCGCCAGAGCCTTGGCCTGGGTCGTGATGCCAGACCATTTCCATTGGTTGGCCGAGTTGCAGAAAGCCAGTCTTGAGGAACTGATGGGCAAGACCAAATCCCGAACGACGCTTGCAGTCAACCAACGGATGGACCGTGTGGGGCCACTCTGGCAAAAAGGCTTCCATGATCGGGCTTTACGCCGGGAAGAAGACTTGCCGGCCATGGCGCGTTACATCGTTGCAAATCCATTGCGGGCAGGGCTGGTAACGCGGGTTGGGGATTACCCGCTTTGGGATGCTGTCTGGCTTTAGTTTTGTAGTGAGTTCGTGGGCCTCTTCGCGGCGGTTCGGCGCCCCGACAAGCCCTGCTCCTACAGTCCTGTAGTCGATCACAGATTTTGCATACGACACAAACCTGTAGGAGCAGGGCTTGCCCGCGAAGACAATCTCCAGAGCGCAAAAAAACCCGCAGCCGATCACTCGACTGCGGGCTTTCTGATGCGACCGGTCCTTAGATCGCGCCGCGCTGGCGCAACAGCTCCAGGACTTGCTTCACGCTGTCTTCCAACGACAGTGCTTGCGTATCCACTACCAGATCGGCATCCAGCGGCACGTCGTAGGGGAACGACTCGCCCGGAATGTTATCGCCACCGGCCGCGTACAGGCCCTGGGGATCACGTTCCTGGCAAGCCTGCGGCGAAGCCTGGACATAGACCGTCAACACACGTTCGCTACCGATCAGCGCCTTGGCCTGTTCGCGGCCCTCGGCATCCGGCGCGACGAACGCGGCCAATGTCAGCAAACCCGCCTCGTTGAACTGACGCGCCACATGCGCGGCACGCCGCCAGTTCTCGGTACGCCCGGCACGATCCTGCGGCAAGCCCTTGTTCAGGTCATGACGCAGGTTCTGGCCGTCCAGCACAAACACCGCACGACCCAGATCGAACAGCTTGCGCTCCACGGCGTAAGCCAGGGTGCTCTTGCCCGCGCCCGACAGACCGGTGAACAGCACCGTCGCCGGTTGCTGGCCGAAACGCTGGGCGCGTTCCTCGGTGGCCACATGGGCCAGCTTGCCGTGATGGGTGGCGCTGCCATGGGCCAGCGGCTGGGCGACGATCATGCCGGCGCCGACGGTGCCATTGGTCAGACGATCAATGATGATGAACGAGCCGGTGGTGCGGTTGCTGTCGTAACCGTCCAGGGCAATCGGCGCGTCCAGGGCGATCTTGACCTTGCCGATCTCGTTCAACTGCAAGGCGCTGGCCGGGCCTTCTTCCAGAGTGTTCACATCGACCTTGTTGACGATGCTGGCAATCGAACCCGGAACGTAGCTGGTAGCGCGCTTGATGTCGTATTTCTTGCCCGGCAGCATCGGCTCCTCGGCCATCCAGACCAGCATGGCCTCGAAGCTGTCGGTCACCGGCGGCACATTGTCGGCATGCACCAGCAGGTCGCCACGGGAGATGTCGATCTCGTCTTCCATGGTCAGGGTCACGGCCTGGCCGGGACCGGCGCTTTCCAGCTCGCCTTCGAAGGTGACAATGGACTTCACCCGGCTGCTCTTGCCCGAAGGCAGCACCACCACGTCGTCGCCCTTCTTCACGATGCCGCTCGCCAGGGTGCCGGCAAAGCCACGGAAGTTCAGGTTCGGCCGGTTGACGTACTGCACCGGGAAACGCAGGTCGGTGAAGTTACGGTCGCCCGCCACTTCCACGGTTTCGAGGATCTCCATCAGCGACTGGCCGGTGTACCAGGGCGAGCGCTCGCTCTTGTTCACCACGTTGTCGCCCTTCAAGGCCGACATCGGCACGAAGTGCATGCTGGTCGGCTTCAGCTTCAAGCCCTCGGCGAACTTCAGGTAGTCGGCCTTGATCGACTCGAACACGCCCTGGTCGAAGTCCTTGAGGTCCATCTTGTTGATGGCGACGACGATATGCTTGATCCCCAGCAACGAGGCGATAAAGCTGTGGCGACGGGTCTGGGTCTGCACGCCGTAGCGGGCGTCCACCAGGATGATCGCCAGGTCACAGGTGGAGGCACCGGTGGCCATGTTGCGGGTGTACTGCTCATGGCCGGGGGTGTCGGCGATGATGAATTTGCGCTTGGCGGTGGAGAAATAGCGGTAGGCGACATCGATGGTGATGCCCTGCTCGCGCTCGGCCTGCAGGCCGTCGACCAGCAAGGCCAGGTCGATGTCGTCACCGGTGGTGCCGACTTTCTTCGAATCGCGGGTGATGGCTTCCAGATGGTCTTCGTAGATCATCTTGGAGTCGTGCAGCAGGCGCCCGATCAGGGTGCTCTTGCCGTCGTCGACGTTACCGCAGGTCAGGAAACGCAGCAGTTCTTTACGCTCGTGCTGGCCCAGGTAGGCGAGGATGTCCTCGCTGATCAAATCAGATTGATGCGACATGCTTAGACCCTGTTTAGAAATAGCCCTGACGTTTCTTGTCTTCCATCGAACCGGCACCATCGTGGTCGATGACCCGGCCCTGGCGCTCGGAAGTACGCGTCAGGAGCATTTCCTGAATGATGTCCGTGAGGGTTTCAGCCTCGGACTCCACCGCGCCCGTCAACGGGTAGCAGCCAAGGGTACGGAAACGCACCTTCTTCTTGACGATGCGCGCCTTGTCCTCGTCGGACAGGTGCTCGAGGATCCGCTCGTCGTCGATCATGATCAGGGTGCCGTTCTTCTCGATGACGTCGCGCTCGGCGGCGAAATACAGCGGCACGATCGGGATGCCTTCGAGGTAGATGTACTGCCAGATGTCCAGCTCGGTCCAGTTCGACAATGGGAAGACGCGGATCGACTCGCCTTTGTTGACCTTGCCGTTGTAGACGTTCCACAACTCCGGACGCTGGTTCTTCGGGTCCCAGCGGTGCTTGCTGTCGCGGAAGGAGTAGACGCGTTCCTTGGCCCGCGACTTCTCTTCGTCACGCCGGGCGCCGCCGAAAGCCGCATCGAAACCGTACTTGTCCAGGGCCTGCTTGAGGCCCTCGGTCTTCATGATGTCGGTGTGCTTGGCGCTGCCGTGGGTGAAGGGGTTGATGCCCTGCGCCACGCCGTCCGGGTTCACATGGGTGATCAGGTCCAGGCCCAGCTCGGCAACCATCTTGTCGCGGAAGCTGTACATCTCCTGGAATTTCCAGCGGGTGTCGACATGCATCACCGGAAACGGCAGCTTGCCCGGGAAAAACGCCTTGCGCGCCAGGTGCAGCATCACGGCGGAGTCTTTACCGATGGAGTACAGCATCACCGGATTATCGAACTCGGCGGCCACCTCGCGGATGATATGGATGCTTTCCGCCTCCAGCTGTTTCAGATGCGTCAGTTTGTCGACCATGGCTACTCACGAAAAGCGTTCTTATGGACGGCCAGCGGGCCGTGTTCGAGCGAGGCATGCTAGCACAGCACCCTATTCTATTGAGGGGGCCGACTAGATCGAAACGGTATAAGAATATACCGGGGCGTTTGACCGCTCAGATCGGGTTCGGACAATCGATAAACAGATGCTCCACCGCGAAACGCCGCGCCAGGTACTCGCCCAGCGTCTGCACGCCATAACGCTCGGTAGCGTGATGACCGGCGGCGATAAAGCTGATGCCATTCTCCCGCGCGCTATGGAAAGTCTGCTCGGAGGCCTCGCCACTCAGGTACAGGTCGACACCGGCCAACACCGCCTGGTCGATATAGCCCTGGCCGCCGCCGGTGCACCAGCCGACCCGGCGGATCATGTCGTCGCCCTCGATCAGCAACGGCTCGCGCCCCAGCACTTCCTGGACCTTGCGCGCGAAGTCACGGGCGGTCATCGGCTCGGTCAGGGACCCCACCAGCCCGACAATCTTCGGGTTGTCCGGGTCCAGAGGGCCTTCCACGGTAATATCCAGCTGCCGCGCCAACTGCACGTTGTTACCGACCTCCGGATGCAGGTCCAACGGCAGGTGATAGGCCAGCAGGCTGATGTCGTGCTTGAGCAGGGTCTTCAAGCGGCGCTGCTTCATGCCGGTGACACAAGGGTCCTCGCCCTTCCAGAAATAACCGTGGTGCACCAGAATCAGGTCGGCCTGGGCTTCGACGGCCGCATCCAGCAGCGCCTGGCTGGCGGTGACGCCGCTGACGATGCGCATCACCTGTGGCCGGCCCTCGACCTGCAAGCCATTGGGGCAATAGTCGGCAATCCGCGCGCTGTTCAGAAAGCGATCCGCTTCCTCGACCAGCGTATTCAATGAAACCGCCATAAAAACTCCTGAATATCCCATTCAGAGGCGCCCGCGGCCTCGTATAATGCGCCACATTATGGGCCGTCCGACATGGCCTGCAACCTTCCAGGACTTTGCTCAATGCTCAAGGCTCTGCGTTTCTTTGGCTGGCCGCTGCTGGCCGGTGTGCTGGTGGCTTTGCTGATCATCCAGCGCTACCCGCAATGGGTCGGCCTGCCCAACCTCGATGTGAACCTGCAACAGGCGCCGCAGACCACCTTTCACCAGCAGGGTCCGTACTCCTATGCCGACGCGGTGGACCTGGCCGCGCCGGCGGTGGCCAACCTGTACACCACCAAGATGGTCAACAAGAACACTCATCCGCTGTTCGAGGACCCACAGTTCCGGCGCTTCTTCGGCGACAACCTGCCCAAGCAGAAGCGCATGGAGTCGAGCCTGGGCTCGGCGGTGATCATGAGTTCCACCGGCTACCTGCTGACCAACAACCACGTGACCGCCGGGGCCGACCAGATAGTGGTGGCCCTCAAGGATGGCCGTGAAACCCTGGCCAAGGTGGTCGGCAGCGACCCGGAAACCGACCTGGCGGTGCTCAAGATCGATCTGCCGAACCTGCCGTCGATCACCATCGGCCGTTCCGACCAGATCCGCATCGGCGATATCGCCCTGGCCATCGGCAACCCGTTCGGGGTCGGCCAGACCACCACCATGGGCATTATCAGCGCCACCGGCCGCAACCAGCTGGGCCTGAACAACTATGAAGACTTCATCCAGACCGACGCGGCGATCAACCCCGGCAACTCCGGCGGCGCGCTGGTGGATGCCAACGGCAACCTGACCGGTATCAATACGGCGATCTTCTCCAAGTCCGGCGGCTCCCAGGGCATCGGCTTTGCGATTCCGATCAATCTGGCGGTGGAAGTGATGAAGGCGATCATCGAGCACGGCCAGGTGATTCGTGGCTGGCTGGGGATCGAGGTGCAGCCCCTGACCCAGGACCTGGCGGAGTCGTTCGGCCTCAGCGGGCGTCCGGGCATCGTGGTGGCGGGCGTGTTCCGTGACGGTCCGGCGCAGAAAGCCGGTTTGCAACTGGGGGATGTGATTCTCAGCATCGACGGCGAGCCGGCCACGGACGGTCGTCGTTCGATGAATCAGGTGGCGCGGATCAAGCCGACCGACAAGGTGGCCATCCAGGTGCTGCGCAACGGCAAGGAGCTCAAGCTGATGGCGGAAATCGGCCTGCGGCCACCGCAGCAGACGCCGCCGCAGGAAGAGGAATAAGGCAAAAGCTTCGTCGGAACGCTGACCGGACCAAGCGCCACTCCCACAGAAATCAAATTGACTCCGAATCTCGCGTACGACTCGGAGTCTATGGGAGCGGAGTTTGTCCGCGAAGACGGCCTAGAGTACGCCCAAGGCGTCGATCAGGGCCTGGTTCTGAGCCGGCAAACCGATGGTGATCCGCAGGAACTGGGCAATGCGCTCCTGCTTGAAGTGCCGCACGATCACGCCCTGCTCCCGGACCTTGGCCGCCAGCGCCGCCGCATCGTGTTGCGGGTGACGGGCGAAGATGAAGTTCGCCGCCGACGGCAGCACCTCGAAACCCTTGGCCTGCAACTGCGCCACCAGCCACTCGCGACTGTCGATCACCTTGCGGCAGCTCTCTTCGAAGTACGCCTTGTCCTCGAACGCCGCCGCCGCACCGGCAATCGCCATGCGGTCCAGCGGGTAGGAGTTGAAGCTGTTCTTGATCCGCTCCAGGGCCTCGATCAGGTCCGGGTGCCCGACCGCCAGGCCGACCCGCAGTCCCGCCAGGGAACGCGACTTGGACAGGGTCTGGGTCACCAGCAGGTTCGGGTAACGGTCCACCAGGCCGATGGCTGTTTCGCCGCCGAAGTCGATATAGGCCTCGTCGACCACCACCACCGAATCCGGGCTGGCCTTGAGTATCTGCTCCACCGCGTCCAGCGCCAGCAGGCAACCGGTCGGCGCGTTCGGGTTGGGGAAAATGATCCCGCCGTTGGGCCGCGCGTAGTCCGCCACGCGAATCTGGAACTGTTCGTCCAGCGGCAAGGCGTCGAAGGTGATCCCGTACAGGCCGCAGTACACCGGGTAGAAGCTGTAGCTGATATCCGGGAACAGCAAGGGTCGATCCTGCTGGAACAGACCGTAGAAGATGTGGGCCAGGACCTCGTCGGAGCCGTTGCCGAGAAACACCTGGTTGGTGTTCACGCCGTAGTACTCGGCCACGGCGTGCTTGAGCAGGTCGCCGTTGGGGTCCGGGTACAGACGCAGATTGTCGTTCACTTCCGCCTGCATCGCGGCCAGAGCCTTGGGCGAAGGACCGTAGGGGTTCTCATTGGTGTTGAGCTTGACCAGCTTGGTCAGCTTCGGTTGCTCACCCGGCACATAGGGCACCAGGTCCTTGACGAATTTGCTCCAGAACTTGCTCATGCTGGTTTCCCCTGTTCCTTATCAGCGACAATCCGATATTCCGCACTACGGGCGTGGGCGCTCAACGACTCTCCACGGGCCAGCACCGAAGCGGTCTTGCCCAGCTCGGACGCGCCCTGCTCCGAGCAGAAAATGATCGACGAACGTTTCTGGAAGTCATACACCCCCAGCGGTGACGAGAAGCGTGCGGTGCCGGAAGTCGGCAACACATGGTTGGGACCGGCGCAGTAGTCGCCCAGGGCCTCGGAGGTGTGACGACCCATGAAGATCGCCCCGGCGTGACGGATCTGCGGCAGCCAGGCCTGCGGGTCGGCGACCGACAGCTCAAGGTGCTCCGGGGCGATGCGGTTGGCCACATCAATCGCCTGCTGCATATCTCGCACCTGGATCAAGGCGCCACGGCCGTTGATCGAGGTCTCGATAATCGCCGCACGCTCCATGGTCGGCAGCAGCTTGGCGATGCTCGCGGCGACCTGGTCGAGGAACGCGGCGTCCGGGCTGACCAGGATGGCCTGGGCATCTTCGTCATGCTCGGCCTGGGAAAACAGGTCCATGGCGATCCAGTCCGGGTCGGTCTGGCCGTCGCAGACCACAAGGATCTCCGACGGGCCGGCGATCATGTCGATACCGACCTGACCGAACACGTGGCGCTTGGCCGTGGCCACATAGATATTGCCGGGGCCGACCACCTTGTCGACCTTGGGCACGCTCTCGGTGCCATAGGCCAAAGCCGCCACCGCCTGGGCGCCGCCGATGGTGAACACCCGGTCGACCCCGGCGATGCACGCCGCCGCCAGCACCAGCTCGTTGATTTCGCCACGGGGCGTCGGCACCACCATCACCACTTCGGCAACCCCCGCCACCTTGGCCGGAATCGCGTTCATCAGCACCGAAGACGGATAGGACGCCTTGCCACCCGGCACGTACAAGCCGGCACGATCCAGCGGCGTGACCTTCTGGCCCAGCACCGTGCCGTCGGCCTCGGTGTAGCTCCAGGAATCCTGCTTCTGTTTTTCGTGGTAGCTGCGCACGCGCTCGGCGGCCTTTTCCAAGGCTTCGCGCTGTGGCGCGGTGATCCGCGTCAGGGCCAGTTCGAGGCGCTCACGGGGCAGGATCAGGTCGGCCATGGAAGCGACTTCCAGGCCGTCGAAACGCTGGGTGAACTCCACCAGCGCCGCATCGCCGCGCTCGCGCACGGCCTTGATGATATCGAGCACCCGCTGGTTGACCGAGTCGTCGGACACACTTTCCCAGCTCAGCAGATGATCCAGATGATGAGCGAAGTCGGGATCGGCAGCGTTGAGTCGGCGAATTGCGTTGGACGTGGTCATAGCGTGGGCCTCAATAATTGGCGAATGCTTGGGAACAGCAGATCTCAGGCGCCGCAAGACTACCAAGCCATCCGCGTGGGCACCTGAGAATTCTGGCTATGACACGGATAGATGGGCGCGGCTCAAGGCCGCGCAATTGAATCAGCTGCGGTGTCGCGATTCCACTGCCTTGCGCAGGGTATCGATCAGGGACTGGATGCGGGCGTGCTGCATTTTCATCGAGGCCTTGTTCACCACCAGGCGCGAACTGATGGTCGCGATCAGCTCCTGGGGTTCCAGACCGTTGGCCCGCAGGGTATTGCCGGTGTCGACAACGTCGATGATCTTGTCGGCCAGGCCGATCAGCGGTGCCAGCTCCATCGAGCCGTAGAGCTTGATGATATCGACCTGACGCCCCTGTTCGGCATAGTAGCGCTTGGCGACGTTGACGAACTTGGTCGCCACCCGCAGGCGGCCCTTGGGCTCGACGGCACCGATAGCACCGGCGGTCATCAGCCGGCATTGGGCGATCTGCAGGTCCAGGGGTTCATACAGACCCTGGCCGCCGTATTCCATCAGCACATCTTTACCGGCCACACCGAGGTCGGCCGCGCCATGCTCGACATAGGTCGGCACGTCGGTGGCCCGGACGATCAGCAGGCGCACATCGGCCTGGGTCGTGGGAATGATCAGCTTGCGGCTCTTGTCCGGATTCTCGGTCGGCACGATGCCCGCTTCTGCAAGCAGCGGCAGGGTGTCATCGAGAATGCGGCCCTTGGACAGTGCAATGGTCAGCATGGGGAAACTAAGTCCTTCAACCTGTATCAGTAAGGCTCATTCTCCCTTGTCGGCGCGAGCAGGCTCGCACCGGCAAAGGGGGACAACACTAGCCCGGAACGCGGCGGATCTTGGCACCGAGCATCTGCAACTTCTCTTCGATGCACTCATAACCACGGTCGATGTGGTAGATGCGGTCGATCAGCGTGTCGCCTTCAGCGGTCAGGGCCGAAATCACCAGACTGGCCGAAGCCCGCAGGTCGGTGGCCATGACCGGCGCGCCTTTCAGGCGTTCGGTACCGGTCACGATGGCGGTGTTGCCTTCGACCTGGATCTTGGCGCCCATGCGATGCAGCTCGTACACGTGCATGAAACGGTTTTCGAAAATCGTCTCGATCACCGCGCCGGTGCCTTCGGCAATGGCGTTGAGCGAAATGAACTGGGCCTGCATGTCGGTCGGGAATGCCGGATACGGCGCGGTGCGCACGTTGACGGCCTTCGGACGCTTGCCATGCATGTTCAGCTCGATCCAGTCTTCACCGGTGGTGATTTCAGCACCGGACTCCTTCAGCTTCTCGAGCACGGCTTCGAGAATGGTCGGATCGGTGTCCTTGACCTTGACCCGGCCACCAGTGGCAGCCGCGGCCACCAGGTAGGTACCGGTTTCGATACGGTCCGGCATCACCTTGTAGGTGGCCGAATGCAGGCGCTCCACACCGTCGATGGTGATGGTGTCGGTGCCGGCACCGCTGACCTTGGCGCCCATGGCGTTGAGGAAGTTCGCCAGGTCGACCACTTCCGGCTCGCGCGCGGCGTTCTGCAGCACGCTGCGGCCACGGGCCAGGGAAGCGGCCATCATGATGTTCTCGGTACCGGTCACGGAGACGGTATCGAAGAAGAAGTTTGCCCCGCGCAGGCCGCCTTCCGGCGCCTTGGCCTTGATGTAGCCGCCTTCGACGTCGATCACCGCGCCCATGGCTTCCAGGCCACGAATGTGCAGGTCCACCGGACGCGAGCCGATGGCGCAACCGCCAGGCAGGGCGACTTCGGCTTCACCGAAACGGGCGACCATCGGGCCCAGCACCAGGATCGAGGCGCGCATGGTTTTCACCAGCTCGTAAGGCGCGATCAGGGTCTTGATGGTGCGCGGATCGATTTCCACGCTGAGCTTCTCGTCGATCACCGGCTCAATGCCCATGCGCCCGAACAGCTCGATCATGGTGGTGATGTCGTGCAGGTGCGGCAGGTTGGCCACGGTCACCGGGCCATCGCACAACAACGTGGCGGCCAGGATCGGCAGGGCGGAGTTCTTCGCCCCGGAAATGCGGATTTCGCCATCAAGACGAACGCCGCCAGTAATAATCAGTTTGTCCATAAGGGTCTCGACGCCAATTCAGGCTCAGGTGCGCTCGGCCCAGGCCGCGCGGCTGAAAAATTTCATAGTGACCGCATGGATGCTGCCATCGGCGATCCACGGGTTCAAATGGGCATAGATGCTCTGCTGACGCTTCACCGGGCTCAGGGCCACCAGTTCGTCGCTAATCACATTCAGCTGGAAGTTGCAGCCTTCGCCTTCAACTTCAACACGGCTTCCCGGCAGCTTTCCCTCAAGGAAGCTCTTCACTTCTATGGCCTGCATGCTCAACCTCAATCGGCGCCCAACGCGCGCGGGTCGGCCATCATACAAAAAAGCCCCGCGCCTGCGAACCCCGCATTGCAGGACTCTGACGGGGGGCTTCTTTATTCATGGCACTGTCAATGAACGCCGAGGATCTCCGTCAACTCGGAAACCTCGGCGATTTCACGCATGTCTTGCGGCATGGCGCGAATACTCAGGGATTTGCCACCCTCGGCGGCGTCACGCATGAATGCCAGCAGCAAGGCCAGGCCGACACTGCTGGATTTCTCCACCGCGGAACAGTCGACCACCAGGGCCGGCGCGGTGCTGGCCTTGATCAGCGCCTGCCCGTCCTTGCGCAAGGCCGGGCCGGTGCTGTAGTCGATCACACCGGCCAGCAGCACTTCACCGGCCTCACCGGCGCGAACGCTGGCTTCACTCACTCTGCGCCGCCTTCTGTGGGTTTTTCTCGGACTCGGCCTTGGCCTTCTCCACTTCGCCGGCCCAGTTGTTGATGGTCTGGTCCAGGTTGTTACCGTTGCGCTGCATCGCGTCGGCGAACTGATCGCGGAACAGCTTGCCGATATTGATGCCGTTGATGATCACGTTGCGCAGTTTCCACTCGCCATTGATTTTCTCAAGGGTGTAGGAAACCGGATAGACGGCGCCATTGTTGCCTTTGACGGTCATGCCGACGCTGGTGCGATCGCCCGACTCATCCTTCGGCGCGTCGACGGTGATGCCCTGGTTGTTGTACTCCAGTAAAGCGTTGCCGTAGAACTGGAACAGCCCCTTCTTGAAGTTCTCCTCGAAGGTTTTCATCTGCTCGGGCGTGGCCTTGCGCGAGTACTTGACCGTCATGATGCTTTTGGAAATACCTTCGGCGTCCACCACCGGGCCGACGATGCTGTTAAGCGCATCGTAGAAGGCCTGGGGGTTCTGCTTGTACTGGGCCTTGTTCGCGGTCAGGTCGGCCAGCATCCGGTCAGTGGTGCTCTTGACCAGGTCATGGGCCGACGTGTCCGCCATGGCGTTGCCCATAAGAGGCAAGGTCGCCAGCAGCACCAACAGACTACGTCGCAACATCGAGATCATGGAAAAACTCCTCATTTGGCGTCTTTGTTCACGGTATTGAGCAGGAATTTACCGATCAGATCTTCCAGTACCAGCGACGACTGGGTGTCGTGGATGGTCCCACCATCCTTGAGCACGGCACTTTCCCCGCCCACGCTGAGACCGATGTACTTCTCGCCGAGCAAGCCCGCCGTGAGGATAGACGCAGTGGAATCAGTCGGCAGGTTGTTCACGCGTTTTTCAACTTGCATGGTCACCCGGCCGGTGAAACTGTCATGGTCCAGATCGATCGCCGTCACCTTGCCGATGGTGACACCGGCCATGGTGACCTTGGCTCTGACAGTCAAACCGGCGATATTGTCGAAGTACGCATATAATTTATACGTTTCAGTGTTTGTCGTAGGGGACAGTCCACTGACCCGCAACGCAAGCAGCAGCAAAGCCAGGATGCCAGCCAGCAGAAAAAGGCCGACACCGATTTCCAGGGTGCGGTTTTGCATCAGAAATCTCCAAACATCAAGGCGGTCAGAATAAAGTCAAGGCCAAGCACGGCCAAGGAGGCATAGACCACGGTCTTGGTCGTGGCACGGCTGATCCCCTCGGAAGTGGGTTCGCAGTCGTAGCCTTGAAAGACGGCAATCCAGGTCACCACGAAGGCGAATACGATACTTTTGATAATCCCGTTCAGCACATCACTGTTGAACGTCACGCTGTTCTGCATGTTGGCCCAGTAGGAGCCGTCATAGACCCCCAGCCAGTCCACCGCCACCCAAGAACCGCCCCAGATCCCGACCACACTGAAGATCATCGCCAGCAGCGGCAGGGAGATAAAGCCGGCCCAGAGCCGCGGCGCAACGATGTACTTGAGCGGATCGACACCGATCATTTCCAGGCTGGACAGTTGCTCGGTGGATTTCATGTTGCCGATTTCGGCGGTCAGCGCCGAACCGGCCCGTCCGGCGAACAGCAGCGCGGTGACCACCGGCCCGAGTTCACGCAGCAGCGTCAGGGCGACCATCTGCCCCACCGCCTGCTCGGAACCGTAGCTGGAAAGAATGTTGAAGCCCTGCAAGGCCAGGACCATGCCGATGAACACGCCGGAGACGACGATGATCACCAGGCTCATCACGCCCACGGAATGCAATTGCTTGATCAACAGCCCGAAACCGCCGCCAATGCCGCCGCGGCCGAACAGCACATGGAACAGGAACAACGTCGAACGGCCGAGCACGGCGAGCACGTCCAGGCCCGAACGGCCGAACAGACGCACTCTCTCGATAAGTGATTTCTTGCGCATTGTCAGCGCTTCCCCAACAGGTCGGCGCGGTAGTCCGTCGCCGGAAAGTGGAACGGCACGGGACCGTCGGGATCGCCCGTCATGAACTGGCGGATACGCGGGTTATCGGCGTTCATCAGTTCTTCCGGGGTGCCTTGCCCAAGCACCTGGCCGTCACCGACCACATACAGGTAGTCGGCGATGCTCGCGGTTTCGGCCAGATCGTGGGAAACCACGATGCTGGTGATACCCAGGGCGTCATTGAGCAGTCGGATCAGGCGCACGAGGACGCCCATGGCGATCGGGTCCTGGCCGACGAACGGTTCGTCATACATGAGGATCTGCGGGTCCAGGGCAATCGCCCGGGCCAGGGCCACACGCCGTTTCATACCACCGGACAGCTCGTCGGGCATCAGGTCGACCGCCCCGCGCAGTCCCACCGCCTGCAATTTCAGCAGAACAATGTCACGAATCATTTCTTCCGGCAGTTCGGTATGAACCCGCAGCGGAAAGGCGACGTTCTCGAAAACATCCAGGTCGGTGAACAGCGCACCGCTCTGGAACAGCACGCCCATATGCTTGCGCGCGTCGAACAGATCGCCGCGCGACAGGGTGGGAAGATTCTGACCATTGACCCAGACTTCGCCGCCGCTGGGGCGCAGTTGCGCACCCATCAGCCGCAACAGGGTGGTCTTGCCGCACCCGGAAGGTCCCATGATGCCGGTGACCTTGCCTCGCGGGATACGAATGTCGACATTATTGAAGATGCTGCGCGCACCGCGCTTGAAGGTCACACCCTTCAGCTCGACCGCGTAGGCGTTATCGGCGCTCATCTAAACTCCTTGCGATGCAGCCTCGGACTCGGGCACCAGGCCTCTCTTGAGAAGAGGCGCATACTTCCTGAGCGGGCCGAACTAGCCGCGAACTATATCACCGCTGATACGACCCGCCCAAGGCCGAAGCCACCCTTGTTCAGGATAAATAAAGCCGGGCTTGACGGCTTGCGAGATAAAAACCCGAGGCAAAGTCCTACAGGCACCACGCAAAACGCAATGATCTAGTGGGAGTGGAGAAGGCATTACCGCTATAATCGCGCCTTTTCATCAGGCTAACCGATTTCTGACATGAGCCAATCCAGCGACCTGATTCAATCAGCACAACGCACCATCCGCCTCGAACGCGAAGCCGTAGAAGGCTTGCTCGCCCATATCGACGCAGATTTCGTACGCGCTTGCGAAATGATTCTGGCCAGCAAGGGCCGTGTGGTCGTGGTCGGCATGGGCAAGTCCGGGCACATCGGCAACAAGATCGCCGCGACCCTGGCCAGCACCGGCACCACGGCGTTTTTCGTCCACCCCGCCGAAGCCAGCCACGGCGACATGGGCATGATCACCCGCGATGACATCATCCTGGCCCTGTCCAACTCCGGCTCGACCGCGGAAATCGTCACCCTGCTGCCGTTGATCAAGCGCCTGGGCATCCAGTTGATCAGCCTGACCGGCAACCCCGACTCGCCGCTGGCCAAGGCCGCCGAAGTCAACCTCAACGTGCATGTGGAGCATGAGGCCTGCCCGCTGAACCTGGCGCCGACCTCCTCGACCACCGCGGCCCTGGTGATGGGCGATGCCCTGGCCGTGGCCCTGCTCGAGGCCCGCGGCTTCACCGCCGAGGACTTCGCCTTTTCCCACCCGGGCGGCGCCCTGGGGCGGCGTTTGCTGCTGAAAGTGGAAAATGTCATGCACGCCGGCGATGAGCTGCCGCAGGTCCTGCGCGGCACCCTGTTAAAAAATGCGCTGATGGAAATGACTCGCAAAGGCCTTGGCATGACCGTGATCGCCGAAGCCGACGGGCGCCTGGCCGGGATCTTCACCGACGGCGACCTGCGCCGGACCCTGGACCGCACCATCGACATCCATACGGCCCTGATCGAAGACGTCATGACCCCCCATGGCAAGACCGCCCGGGCCGAAATGCTCGCCGCCGAAGCCCTGAAAATCATGGAAGACCACAAGATCAGCGCGCTGGTGGTGGTCGACAGCGACGACCGCCCGGTGGGCGCCCTGAACATGCACGATCTGCTGCGCGCGGGAGTGATGTAAATGAACGACGATCTGTTGCAACGCGGCAAGGCCATCAAGCTGGCGGTCTTCGACGTCGATGGCGTACTGACCGACGGTCGCCTGTACTTCCTCGAGGACGGCAGCGAATTCAAGTCGTTCAGCACCCTCGACGGCCAGGGCATCAAGATGCTGATGGCCGCTGGCGTGCAAACCGCTATTATCAGCGGTCGCAAGACCGCACTGGTCGAACGACGGGCGCGGAACCTCGGCATTCCCCACGTCTACCAGGGCCGCGAGGACAAGCTGGTGGTGCTCGACGCCCTGCTGGCCCAGCTCAATCTGAGCTATGAACAGGTCGCCTACCTGGGTGACGACCTGCCGGACCTGCCGGTGATCCGCCGCGTCGGCCTGGGCATGGCCGTGGCCAACGCCGCCAGCTTTGTCCGCGAACACGCCCACGGCATCACCCGGGCCCGGGGCGGCGACGGCGCCGCCCGCGAATTCTGCGAACTGATCCTGCAAGCCCAGGGCAGTCTTGAAGCGGCTCACGCCGCCTACCTGTAGAGCTATTTATGCTGAGCAAGAAAATTCGCAATATTCTGCTGTTCGCAGTCATCGCCGCCATTTTCGCGGCCGTTGGCTACTGGAACATCAGCCCGGAACGCTTCCTCGAGCGCCCGGTGGCGCAGGTCGATGAAACCCAGATCGACTACTACGCTATTAACGCCCACAGCATTCAGTACATGCCCGACGGTCGGGTACAGTACGACCTGACCGGCGACAAGGTCGAACACCTCAAGGCGTCCGACGTGACCCTGGTGACCAAGCCCGACATGCACATCTACCGTGGCACGGTCTATCCCTGGCATGTCCAGAGCGAGCACGCCGAGGTCAATCCGGACGGCACCGAGATCGAGCTGATCGACTCCGTACGGGTGGCGCGGACCGACGAACTACAGCGGGAAGTCATCATTACCAGCAGTCGCATGACAGTATTCCCACAGAAGCAATATGCGCAGACCGAGCAAGCCGTTAGAATCGACGGCGCCGACGGCGTGACCACTGGCAAGGGAATGAAAGCGTATTTGAACGACAGCCGGATACACCTGCTGTCCAATGTAAGAGGACAGTATGAGTCTCGTTAAAACCCTCCCTATTTTGCTTGGCCTCGGTGCGGCACTGGGAAGCGTGAGCGCCTGGGCTCTGCCGACCGACAGCCAGCAGCCCATTCGCATCCAGGCCGACGACGCTCAGCTGGACGACAAGCAAGGCATCGCCACCTACAAAGGTGACGTGGTCATTACCCAAGGCTCGATGATCGTCAAGGGCAACACCGTGACGCTGACCCGGACCAAGGACGGCGCCATCGACGTGGTGACCTCAGTGGGCAACCTGGCCTACTTCGAGCAACTGCAGAAAGTCGGCGATCCGAAGCCGGTGCAGGGCTATGGCGTGACCATCCAGTACCACGCCCAACAGAACCGCATCATCCTGATCGACAAGGCCAAGGTGATCAACGACGGCAACACCACCGAAGGCGAGAAAATCGTCTACGACACGGTGAAGCAGATCGCCCAGGCCGGCCGCGCCAACGGCAGCACGATCACCGCCCCGCGCCCACGCATCGACATGGTCATCCAGCCGAAGCAGAAAACCGAACAGCAGAAGGCGCAGTAATGGCAACCCTGAAAGCCCAGCATCTGGCCAAGGCCTACAAAAGTCGCCAGGTGGTGCGTGATGTCAGCCTGTCGATCGACAGCGGGCAGATCGTCGGCTTGCTCGGCCCCAACGGTGCCGGCAAGACCACCTGCTTCTACATGATCGTCGGCCTGGTCCAGGCCGACCAGGGTCGCGTACTGATCGACGACCAGGATGTCAGCCACCAGCCGATGCACGGCCGCGCGCGCGCCGGGATCGGCTATCTGCCCCAGGAAGCGTCGATTTTCCGCAAGCTGTCGGTGGCGGACAACATCATGGCGATCCTCGAGACCCGCAAGGAGCTCGACAAGAACAGCCGCCGCAAGGAGCTGGAAAGCCTGTTGCAGGAATTCCACATCAGCCACATTCGCGACAACCTCGGCATGAGCCTGTCCGGTGGTGAACGGCGCCGGGTGGAAATCGCCCGCGCCCTGGCCACCGCGCCGAAATTCATCCTGCTCGACGAGCCCTTCGCCGGGGTCGATCCGATTTCCGTTGGCGATATCAAACAGATCATCCATCACCTCAAGGCCAAGGGCATCGGCGTACTGATCACCGACCACAACGTCCGCGAGACCCTGGACATCTGCGAAACGGCCTATATCGTCAATGATGGACAGCTGATCGCCGAAGGCGATTCGGCCACTATCCTGGCCAACGAACTGGTCAAGGAAGTCTACCTGGGCCATGAGTTCCGCCTGTAAACATCGAGGTAACGGATCAACCGCCAGAGCGCTCCCTGTTCAATAAAAACCACAAGATTTTTATTGCTACAGCGCTCTAGGCAAAGGCTCGGGTTTCAGGCATATAATTTGCTTATGTTTGGCGCCCCGGCGCCCTGTAGAGTGGATGGCGCATGCGCGCCGGCGAATAAGGTGTTAAGCCCCTGCCATGAAACCATCGCTAGTCCTGAGAATGGGCCAGCAGCTGACGATGACACCGCAGCTGCAACAGGCCATCCGCCTGCTCCAATTGTCGACCCTGGACCTTCAGCAGGAAATCCAGGAGGCCCTGGAGTCCAATCCGATGCTCGAACGCCAGGAAGAAGGCGACGACTTCGACAATACCGACCCGTTGGCCGACAACGCCGAGCACAAACCCAACACTGAAATCCAGGAACCCTCCTTCCAGCAGGAAACCGCCCCGACGGTGGACAACCTCGAGGAAGGCGACTGGAACGAGCGCATTCCCAACGAACTGCCCGTCGACACCGCCTGGGAAGATGTCTACCAGACCAGCGCCAGCAGCCTGCCAAGCAACGATGACGACGAGTGGGACTTCACCACCCGTACCTCGGCCGGCGAGAGCCTGCAGAGCCATCTGCTCTGGCAACTGAACCTGGCGCCGATGTCCGACACCGATCGGCTGATCGCCGTGACCCTGATCGACTGCATCAACAATCAGGGCTACCTGGACGAAACCCTCGAGGAAATCCTCGACGCCTTCGACCCGGAGCTGGATATCGAGCTGGACGAGATCGAAGCGGTACTGCATCGCATCCAGCAATTCGAACCGGCCGGCATCGGCGCGCGCAACCTCGGCGAATGCCTGCTGCTGCAATTGCGTCAGCTGCCAGCGCGCACGCCCTGGCTGGCCGAAGCCCAGCGCCTGGTCAGCGACTACATCGACCTGCTCGGCAGCCGCGACTACAGCCAACTGATGCGGCGCATGAAGCTCAAGGAAGACGAGCTGCGCCAGGTCATCGAGTTGGTCCAGAGCCTCAATCCGCGCCCGGGCTCGCAAATCGAGTCCAGCGAAGCCGAATACGTCGTCCCCGACGTGATCGTGCGCAAGGACAACGAGCGCTGGCTGGTGGAACTGAACCAGGAATCGGTGCCGCGCCTGCGGGTCAATCCGCAGTACGCCGGTTTTGTCCGCCGCGCCGACACCAGCGCCGACAACACCTTCATGCGCAACCAGTTGCAGGAAGCCCGCTGGTTCATCAAGAGCCTGCAGAGCCGCAACGAAACCCTGATGAAGGTCGCCACCCAGATCGTCGAGCACCAGCGCGGCTTCCTGGAATACGGTGACGAGGCGATGAAGCCGCTGGTCCTGCATGACATCGCCGAAGCGGTGGGCATGCACGAGTCGACGATTTCCCGGGTGACCACGCAAAAATTCATGCATACCCCCCGCGGTATCTATGAACTGAAATACTTTTTCTCCAGCCACGTCAGCACCTCCGAAGGCGGCGAATGCTCGTCCACGGCGATCCGCGCGATCATCAAGAAACTGGTTGCAGCGGAAAATCAGAAAAAGCCGTTGAGTGACAGCAAGATCGCTGGTTTACTGGAGGCACAAGGCATTCAGGTGGCCCGTCGTACTGTCGCCAAATACCGTGAGTCCCTGGGGATAGCCCCCTCTAGCGAACGGAAGCGACTGATGTAGTGGACGGGCCCCGTTACAGCGTTCCAGTGGTGGGCAATCGCCTACCGCTTTATGCACTGGCAACGAAGGAGAAGCTGTATGCAAGTCAATATCAGTGGACACCAGCTGGAAGTGACCGAACCCCTGCGTGCTTACATCGGCGAGAAACTCGACCGACTGGAGCGTCATTTCGACAAGATCACCAACGTACAGGTGACCATGGCCGTCGAAAAACTGAAGCAGAAAATCGAAGCCACCTTGCATATCCACGGCGGTGAAGTGGTCGCCAACGCCGAGCATGACGACATGTATGCGGCGATCGACCTGCTCACCGACAAGTTGGACCGACAACTGAAAAAGCATAAGGAAAAGAACCTGCACCTGCTCCAAGGTACAGGTCGCTGATACCCATCCATGATCCGACTTGAAAGCATCCTGACCCCCGGCCGTTCTTTGGTGAACGTGCCGGGCGGCAGTAAAAAGAAAGCCCTCGAGCAAATTGCCAACCTGATCAGCCACGAAGTTCCTTACCTGGCCATGCAGGATGTCTTCGACAGCCTGATCGCCCGGGAGAAACTCGGCTCGACCGGTTTCGGCAATGGCATTGCCATCCCGCACTGCCGCCTGAAGGGTTGCGTGGCGCCCATCAGCGCCCTGATGCACCTGGACGCCCCTATCGATTTCGACGCCATCGACGGCGCGCCGGTTGACCTGCTGTTCGTCCTGCTGGTCCCGGAAGCCGCCACCGATGCCCACCTGGAACTGCTTCGGCAGATTGCCAGCATGCTCGACCGCAAGGACGTACGCGACAAACTGCGTGCGGCAACCTCCAACCAGGCCCTGTACCAGGTAGTCCTGGACGAGCAGAGCGGTCACTGACCATGCGCTTGATCATCGTCAGCGGCCGCTCCGGCTCGGGTAAAAGTACCGCCCTCGATGTCCTCGAGGACAACGGTTACTACTGCATCGACAACCTGCCGGCCGGCCTGCTGCCAGAGCTGGCCGAACGCGCGCTGATCCATACCGAGCTGGCGCAACCGCTGGTCGCCGTTTCCATCGACGCACGCAACCTGCCCAGCCACCTGTCACGCTTCCCGGAACTGCTCGATGAAGTGCGCAGCCGGCATATCCAGTGCGATGTGCTGTACCTGGACGCCGACGAGGAAACCCTGCTCAAGCGTTTTTCCGAAACCCGTCGACGCCACCCGCTGAGCAATGCCAATCGCTCACTGGCCGAGGCCATCCGCGACGAAAGCAACCTGCTGGGGCCGATCTCGGACCTGGCCGACCTCAAGGTCAACACCACCAACCTGAACCTCTATCAACTGCGCGACACCATCAAGCTGCGCCTGCTGAACCAGCCGGAACCGGGTACCGCCTTCCTGGTCGAGTCGTTCGGTTTCAAGCGCGGGATGCCGGTGGATGCCGACCTGGTGTTCGACGTACGCTGCCTGCCCAATCCCTACTGGAAACCAGAACTGCGCGAGCAGTCCGGGCTCGACCAACCGGTGGTCGAATACCTGGCCGCACAAGCCGACGTCGAAGAGATGTACCAGGATATTTCCAGTTATTTGCTTAAATGGTTGCCGCGTTTTGCCGCCAGCAACCGGGCTTATGTCACTATTGCCATCGGCTGCACGGGCGGGCATCACCGCTCCGTCTACCTCACCGAACGCTTGGGCAAGGCCCTGCAACAATCCCTGAAGAACGTCCAGGTCCGCCACCGCGACCTTAGCTGAAAGGACCACCACCGCGATGCCCGCTCTGGAAATTGAAATCATCAACAAACTGGGTCTGCACGCCCGTGCTTCGGCGAAATTCGTCGGCGTGGCCGGCCAGTTCCCCTGCCAGATCCGCGCCGGGCGTACACCGGAAAGCATGGTCGACGGCAAGAGCATCATGGCCATGATGATGCTGGCCGCTGGCAAGGGCACCAAGATTCACCTGAAGACCGAAGGCGAACAGGAAGACGCGGCCATGGCGGCGCTGGTCAAGCTGATCAACAATTATTTCGACGAAGGCGAGTAAGTCCTGCGGCGTCCATTCGGACGCCATCGCCGGCAAGCCGACTCCCACAGGGACCGTGTTTGGCCTTAACTGAACGGCATCAGGGCAAGCCCGCTCGCCACGGGTCCAGTACAACCAAAGGTCCCCGTGAGGCCAAAAAAAGGGTGTCATCCATTGGATGACACCCTTTTTTGTACAACCGATACGCCGAATCAGCTACCGGCGACCATCATCCGCTCGATCAATACCGAACCGGTACGGATATGGCTGCGCAGTTCCAGATCGCTGCCAACCGCCACGATCTGCTTGAACATGTCGCGCATATTGCCGGCGATGGTCACTTCCTGGACCGGGAACTGGATCTCGCCATTCTCGACCCAGAAGCCCGCCGCCCCGCGCGAATAGTCCCCGGTGACCATGTTCAGGCCATGGCCCATCAACTCGGTCACCAGCAGGCCGCGACCCATGCGCCGGATCAGCGCGTCCTGGTCCTCGACCCCATGGGTGACGAACAGGTTGTGCACGCCACCGGCGTTGGCCGTGCTTGGCAGACCCAGCTTGCGGCCCGAGTAGGTACCCAGCACATAGGAGACCAGGGTGCCATTTTCGACGAACGGCTTGGCATAGGTCGCCAGGCCGTCGCCGTCAAACGCCGAACTGCCCATGGCCTGCATCAGGTGCGGACGCTCGTCGAGGGTCAGCCACTCCGGGAACAGGCGCTGGCCCATCGCCCCTTCGAGGAAAGAGGACTTGCGGTACAGGTTACCGCCGGAGATCGCCGAGAGGAAATTGCCGAACAGACCACCGGCCAACTCCGCCGAGAACAGCACCGGCACTTCGCAGGTCGGCACCGGACGCGCGCCCAGCCGGCTGGCCGCCCTTTGCGCGGCCTTGCGGCCAATGCTCGAGGCATCCGCGAGCAGTTCGCCCTGGCGATTGACGTCATACCAGTAATCGCGCTGCATCTGGCCGTCGCCTTCGGCGATCATCACACAGCTGAGGCTGTGCCGGGTCGAAGCCGAACCGCCGATAAACCCGTGGCTGTTGCCATACACGCGGCAACCCTGGGAGGTGCTCAAGGTGGTGCCGTCGGCATTCTTGATCCGGCTGTCGGCGTCAAACGCCGCCGCCTCGCAGATCAATGCGCGCTCGATGGCCTGCTCAGGGGTGATGTCCCAGGCATGGAACAGATCGAAGTCCTTGAGCTCCTTGGCCATCAGGGCCGCATCAGCCAGGCCCGAGTGCTCGTCTTCCGAGGTGTGCTTGGCGATGGCCAGGGCCGCCGCCACGGTTTCGCGAATCGCTTCAGGACCACTGGCCGAGGTGCTGGCCGAGCCTTTGCGCTGGCCCACGTACAAGGTGATGCCGAAACCCTGGTCGCGGTTGAACTCGACGGTTTCCACTTCCCGCTGGCGCACCGAAGTCGACAGCCCCTGCTCCAGGGATACCGCCACTTCACAGGCACTGGCGCCCTGGCGTTTGGCTTCGGCGAGAATCTGCTCGACCTGCTCCTGCAGGACCGGCAACGCCTGCGGGCCGACGCTTTGTGCTGAACTCATGGCTTTCTCCACTCAAATTCTGCTTTCGGTCAAGGTCTTCGAGCGACCGGGCCGGACAAGCGGCCCCCGACTGGTTATCATGGCGGCGTTTCTTTGCGGACTGCCACCATGGTTGATTCTTACGACGACTCCCTCGATGGGGAGAAAAGCAAAACCCAGGTCAAACGCGAGCTGCATGCTCTGGTTGACCTCGGCGAGCGCCTGACAACACTCAAGCCCGACCTGGTGGCAAAACTGCCACTGACCGACGGCTTGCGCCGTGCCCTGGCCGAAGCGCCGAAGCACACCGCGAATATCGCGCGTAAACGGCATATCCAGTTCATCGGCAGGCTGATGCGCGATCAGGACACTGACGCCATTCTGGTTCTGCTCGATCAACTCGACGCCTCCACCCGGCAATACAACGAACGTTTCCACAATCTCGAACGCTGGCGTGATCGCTTGATCGCAGGCGCCGACGATGTGCTGGAAAAGTTCGTCGCCGACTACCCGGACGCTGATCGCCAGCAACTGCGTTCCCTGATCCGCCAGGCTCAACACGAGCTTGCGCAGAACAAGGCGCCGGCCTCCAGCCGTAAAATCTTCAAGTACATCCGTGAGCTGGACGATACTCAACGCGGTCTGCGTTGATCTTCGCCCCGGGTGAGTCGCCTTGGCGCTCACCCGACGCTCCACCCCTTCCTACGACCCCGTGCCACCCACGGTGATCGCATCGATTTTCAAGGTTGGCTGACCGACCCCCACCGGTACCGACTGCCCATCCTTGCCGCACGTGCCCACGCCGCTGTCCAGCGCCAGGTCATTACCGACCATCGACACCCGACTCATGGCTTCCGGGCCGTTGCCGATCAGGGTCGCGCCCTTGACCGGTGCGGTGATCTTGCCGTCTTCGATCAGGTAGGCCTCGCTGGTGGAGAACACGAACTTGCCGCTGGTGATATCGACCTGGCCGCCGCCGAGGTTGGCGCAGTAGATCCCGCGTTTCACCGAGGCGATGATTTCCGCCGGATCGCTTTCGCCACCGAGCATGTAGGTGTTGGTCATGCGCGGCATCGGCAGGTGCGCATAGGATTCGCGACGACCGTTGCCGGTGCGCGCCACGCCCATCAGCCGGGCATTGAGCTTGTCTTGCATATAACCTTTGAGCACGCCGTTTTCGATCAGCGTGGTGCACTCGGTCGGTGTGCCTTCGTCGTCGACGCTCAGGGAGCCGCGACGACCGGCCAGGGTGCCGTCATCGACGATGGTGCAGAGTTTCGAGGCAACCATCTCGCCCATCCGCCCGCTGTAGGCCGAGCTGCCCTTGCGGTTGAAGTCGCCTTCCAGGCCGTGGCCGACCGCTTCGTGCAGCAGCACCCCGGACCAGCCGGAGCCGAGCACCACCGGCAAGGTGCCGGCCGGCGCGGGAATCGCTTCAAGGTTGACCAGTGCCTGGCGCAGGGCCTCGCGGGCATAACCCATGGCCCGGTCTTCCGTGAGGAAATAACGATAGTCGGTACGCCCGCCACCGCCGTGGCCGCCGCGTTCACGCCGGCCGTTCTGCTCGACGATCACACTGACATTGAAGCGCACCAGCGGCCGCACATCCGCCGCCAGGCCGCCGTCGGTGGAGGCCACGAGAATCCGCTCCCAGACCCCGGCCATGCTCACCGAAACCTGCTGGATACGCGGATCAAGGGCGCGAGTGGCGACATCGACACGCTTGAGCAACTCGACCTTCTCGGCACGGCTCATCACATCCAGCGGGTTGTCCGGCGCATACAACTGCGTGACTTCCTGGCTGCTGAACACCTGGACTTTGCCATGCTGCCCGGCCCGGGAAATCGAACGGGCGGCACGCGCCGCCGAGCCCAGGGCTTCGAGGGTAATGGCGTTGCTGTAGGCAAAACCGGTTTTTTCACCGGACTGGGCGCGTACGCCGACACCCTGGTCAAGGTTGAAACTGCCTTCCTTGACGATGCCGTCTTCCAGGGCCCAGGACTCGGAGATCTGCCCCTGGAAATACAGGTCGGCGGCGTCGATGCCCGGCCCGGCCAGGTCGCCCAGAACCGCTTGCAGACTTTCGATGGTCACGCCACCCGGCGCCAACAGGTGTTCGCTGACTGAGGACAACAACTCGCTCATGGTTTTGCGCCTTATTTCGTCATTCCGATGCAGGTCGCTGCGCGCCCTGCGAGAAAAAGCGCCGATGGCTCGCCACCGGCATCCGCGCCCGGATGGACGCTTGTTCATTACTGTCGCGTTCGGCCAGCAACACCGCTTCGCCTTGATCCTGTTCGGCGACTATGCGCCCCCATGGGTCGACAATCGCCGCATGCCCGAAGGTTTCCCGTGGCCCCGGATGCACCCCGCCCTGGGCCGCCGCCAGCAGGTAGCACTGGGTCTCGATGGCCCGGGCGCGAATCAGCACCTCCCAGTGCGCGGCACCGGTCACGGCGGTAAAGGCCGAGGGCGCGGTGATCAATTCGGCACCGGCCTTGCGCAATTCACTGTAGAGCTCGGGAAAGCGCAGGTCGTAACACACGCTCAGGCCCAGCCGACCTACCGGGGTATCGGCCACCACCACCTGGCTGCCATAAGCATAGTCATCGGATTCGCGATAACGTCCGCGCGTGTCCGCCACGTCCACATCGAACAAATGCAGCTTGTCGTAGCGTGCCACCGTCTCGCCCTGCTCATCGATCAACAGCGAGCAGGCATTGGCCTTGGCATGCGGTTGGTCAACGGGCGGTAACGGCAAGGTGCCCGCCACTATCCATAACTTGAGGTCGCGGGCGGCCTGTTTCAACCAGGGCAGGACAGGTCCTTCACCCATGGCCTCGGCGCGGCCGATCTCGGCGACGTCGCGACGGCCCATGGCGGCGAAGTTTTCCGGCAGTACGGCCAGTCGCGCCCCGCCTTCGGCCGCCCGCTCCAGCAGCGCGCGGGCCTGGGCCAGGTTGGCCAGCACATCGCTCTGGCTGACCATCTGGATGACGGAAAAGGTCATGGCGCACTCCTTCAAAGACATAGCGTCATGCTACTCCATGCAGCTGCACGCCCAGTACGAAAAATGTCGGCGCAACAGAGTCGCGCCGGGCCTTACTTCGACTTGTCAAACGGCTTGTCGAAGGTGATCTTCGGTTCTTTCCAGGGGCCGGTGACGCTGTATTTGACGCTGGCGAAGCGCGCCACGCGGTCGCCGATCAGCTTGTCGATCAGGAACAGTGCGCCGCCGATGGCCGGCGCACCGACGATCAACGCGGCAATCGGCAGGTTGTTGGTCACCGGCAAGGTCACCAGCAGCTTGGCATCGACCCGGTCGGCGACCATATCGAGGGTGCCGTTGAGTTCCAGGTTGCTCGAAGGCCCGGTCAGGGTGATCGGCTTGCGCGTGACATAGACGCCATCGCTGGCCACCAGCAGGCCCTTGACCCGATCGTAGCTCAGGCCTTTGCCCAGCAAGTCGGAAAAGTCCAGGCGCAGGCGGCGGCCGATGGAGTTGAAGTTCAGCAGGCCGAACACCCGTAGCGCCTGGGCACCGCCGTCAGCCTCGACGAACTGCCCCTTGTTCAGGGTCGCATCAAGACTGCCCGAGAAGCGCTTGAGACCGACCCAGGCCGGCGAACCGGGCCAGCGACCGTCAACGTCGAGCTGGAAATCCTCACTGGTGACGGTCGGGGCAAAGCTCCAGGCCTTGAGCACGTCCGCCAGGTTCTTGCCTTCCAGGCGCCCGTTGAACCAGCTGCCGCTGGCGCCGGGTAGGCCTTCCCAGCCACCGGAGCCCCGCAGTTGCAGGCCCTTGAGGCCGAGATCGAGGTCATTGAGCTTGATCCCCTTGGGGGTCGGGCGCGCCTTGAGCGACCAGGCACCGAGCAGGTCGTTGCCCTGGAACAGTTGCTCGATGCTCACGTCCACCGCTGGAATCTGCCGGGGGTCGACCGACGCCAACGGGTCCGGGGCATTCTCATCGGCGACCACGCTCGGGTCCGGTGCTGGCAAACGCACATAGGCCAGCTTGACGCCAATCGGCACACCCTTGGCATCCGGCAAGGTCACGCTGCCCTTGGCCTGCCGGCTGTCGATCTGCAGGCCCCAGGCATTGGCACTGCGAGCCATCAGCAAACTCACCTGGTCGAACTGGCTACCGAAAGCGCTGAGCGTGCCGACCTTGAAATCCGCGCTGCTGAGCAATTGCTTGGCACTGCCGCCCGGATCCTGGCCGGCATAACGGTCAGCAACGGCTTTCCACGGCGCCAGGTCCAGCTCCGACAACACCCCACGGATCCGCAAGCCCTGGGTCGTCGGCAGTTGTGCATCGCCTTCGCCAAGGAACAACTCACCACGGCCATCGCCGAACTTGCCGCTCGGCGCGGCAAAGGTGAAATTGGCCAGGGTGCCGTAATCGAACCAGTAGCGCCGCTCGGCGCCCTGCAGGGTCATGCGGAACACGCTGTCGCGGCCCAGGCCGGCGGGCATGCCGAACGGCGCCGGCAGGTCGACGGCAACGCCCTTGAGGTTGGAGTTGATCATCAACTGGCTGTCGGGACCGTCCAGGGTCAGTTGCAACTGGTAAGGCAGGTCGCCGGAAATCGGCAACGGCTGGCTGACATTCAGCCAATCGGTGAGTTTCTTGATCGCCACCTGCCCCTTGGCCACCACCCGGGTATTGAGGCTGCCCGGTTTGCCATCGGCGAAAATCTGCGCGGTGATCGGTCGCTCGAATGCCTGGGCACTGATGTTGCCGGCGCTGAGGCCCTTGGCGCTGTCGAATCGGAAGTCGCCCTTGAGCTGGCTCAGTTCGAGGACCGGATCAGGCAGCTTGAGCGTGGCCTTGTCGGTCTTGAAGTCCACCAGGATCTTCGGTTCCTCGGCCTTGACCAGCGGCACATCGAGGCTCACCTTGCCCGACAGATCACCCGTGGCCTGCCAGCCGGCAAAGGTCGCGGCGGTGCCGATCGGCGCCTCCTGGAGAATCTTCAGGCCGTCGCCCAGGCCGCCGGCAAAGTTGCCGTCGAGGAACATACGGCTGTGCTGGCCGCTGGGCACATGGGGAATATTGACCATGATGTCGCTGACCTGGGTGTTGAGCAACTGGCCTTCGCTGGCCTTGATCCGCACCCCGCTGTCCTCGATAAAGACATCGCCCTTGACCTTGCTGACATGGGGCCAGCCCGGCTGGAACGCCAGTTCGGCATCATGGACCTTGAAAAACAGGCTGATATTGCGTGCCGCCGCCGAGGCATCGTGGTTCAGCGAACCCTGGTACTGGAAGAAGCCCTGCTCCACCGCGCCATGCAGGATCGAGCTGCGCAGCCATTCGTCCAGCGCCGGGCTCAACACCGCCGGCAGGTACTTGGGCGTGAAACGACCCTCGCCATCCACCAGGCCGACCCGCAGGTCCATATAGTCTTCGGTGCCCTGGGCGAAGTGCAGGCGAATCAGGAAGTCGGCGGCGATCTTGCCTTCTTCCCCGAGCACCTTGATGTAGGGCGCGATCAGGGTGAAACCTTCCTGGTCCAGGCGCCAGGTCAGGCGGGCGTTGGCTTGCAGGTACTGCCAGGGGTTGTTGAAGATCGGGTACAGGTGCAGGGAGAAATCCTTGCTGTCCATACGCAGTTCGCCCTGGCCGAGGTCGCCGCTGATGCTGCCGCTGACGTTACGCGCCGCCGGGGCGCCGTGGTAGGCGTCGAAACCGACCCGTTCCAGGTTTGCGGCAAAACTCAGCTTCTGGTCGCCGGTTTCCTGGGGCCGGTAATCCAGCAGCACGTTGCGCAGGGTACCGATGACCTTCAGGTGATCGATGGCCGTGGCCAGGCCTTCAGGCAAGGGTGCGAGGGCGTCGAGCAAGGGGGTGATGGGTGTCAGGTCAAGGCGGTCGGCCTGCAGGTGCCAACGTTCCGGATCCTTGTCGGTGGCCGCGAGTTGCTGCAACTGCAGATGGCTTTCCCAGCGCGTCTTCCCCAGGTTCATGGCCAGGGAATTGAGCTGCACGTCAAAACCCTGCCCGGTGTGCTGGACATAGGCGTTGAGGGCCAGGTTGTCGATGCTGATCGCCTTGCGCTGGGCATAGGCGCCCTGGAATTGCGGGGCATTGAGGCGGACCACGGCGTTCTGCACCGTGCCATTGCCCCAGTTCAACCAGAACTCGCCACCGGCCTTGAGTTCGGTGATTTTCATTTGCCCGGTCAGGCGCGCCGGCAGCCAGCGCGCCCAGTCGCTTTGCGGCAGGCTCAGGTAGGCTTGCGCGGTGCCGTTGCGCCAGTCGCTAGCACGCAGGCGGGTCTTCAGGTTCAGGGCCAGGGGCTGGCCGTCAGGCAAATTCAAACGCAGGTCGAGGCGCTGGCGGGAAATACCACTTTCCAGGTTGAGACCGACATAAGTCAGGGTCAGCGGCGACTCGCCGAACGGCTGCAAGGTCACCTGGCTGTCGAGCACCGACAACTGCTTGACCATCTGCATGCGGGTCAGCAGCTGTGCGGGGTCCAGCGGCTGATCGTCCTGTACCGGCAAGCCCTGGAGGGCCCAGTGGCCGTCCTGGTCTTCTTTCAGGCTCAGTTGCAGGCCGCCCAGTTCCAGATGGGCGATCCGCACTTCGCGGGCCCGCAGGCTGGCCCAGAGATCGGGCACCACCTGGACCT
Source organism: Pseudomonas sp. MWU12-2319 (assembly GCF_023242525.1). Classification (NCBI taxonomy): domain Bacteria; kingdom Pseudomonadati; phylum Pseudomonadota; class Gammaproteobacteria; order Pseudomonadales; family Pseudomonadaceae; genus Pseudomonas; species Pseudomonas sp. MWU12-2319. Next base: position 124,077 of record NZ_JALJES010000011.1, on the reverse strand, counting down.
TGTCCAGCAACAGCGCCGAAGCGCCCTCGCCGACTTTCACGTCATGGGCCAACAGCACCGGGGCCAGGCCATGCCAGCGCCCTTCCAGGCTGCCGATGGACAGCGGCAAACCTACAGCGGCCTGGGCCTTGCTTTCGATCTCGGCGCGATACTCGGCCACCAGCGGCACCAGTTGCCGGCCCAGGCTGGCATACAACGCCACCAGCACCAGCAACAACGCACAGAGGCCCATGGTCCAACGGGTCAAGCCGGCAACAAAGCGTGTCAGACGCTCCATGTCAGTGCCCCCTTGAGGCATGGTTCAATGAACAGGTCGACACCGGGCCGGGCTTGCAGGTTCTCAGTACGGGAAATCAGAGCAGCACCACGTCATATTGTTCCTGGGAATACATGGTCTCGACCTGGAAACGAATGGTGCGGCCGATAAAGCCTTCCAGCTCCGCGACATTGCCGGACTCCTCGTCCAGCAAGCGATCGACCACCTTCTGGTTGGCCAACACTCTATAACCTTCAGCCTGGTAGGCGCGGGCTTCACGCAAAATTTCACGGAAAATCTCGTAGCAAACCGTTTCCGGGGTCTTCAGCTTGCCGCGCCCCTGGCAGCTGCTGCAGGGCTCACAGAGCACCTGTTCGAGGCTTTCGCGGGTGCGCTTGCGGGTCATCTGCACCAGGCCCAGCTCGGTGATGCCGATGATATTGGTCTTGGCGTGATCGCGCTCCAGTTGCTTTTCCAGGGTCCGCAGGACCTGGCGCTGGTGCTCCTCGTCTTCCATGTCGATGAAGTCGATGATGATGATCCCGCCGAGGTTGCGCAGACGCAGTTGCCGGGCAATCGCGGTGGCCGCTTCGAGGTTGGTCTTGAAGATGGTTTCTTCGAGGTTGCGATGGCCGACAAAGGCCCCGGTATTGACGTCGATGGTGCTCATGGCTTCGGCCGGGTCGACCACCAGGTAGCCGCCGGACTTGAGCGGGACCTTGCGTTCCAGGGCCTTCTGGATCTCATCCTCGACGCCATAGAGGTCGAAGATCGGCCGCTCACCGGGGTAATGCTCCAGGCGGTCGGCGATTTCCGGCATCAGTTCGGCGACGAACTGCGTGGTCTTCTGGAAGGTTTCCCGCGAGTCGATGCGAATTTTCTCGATCTTCGGGCTGACCAGGTCGCGCAGGGTGCGCAGGGCCAGGCCAAGGTCTTCGTAGATCACGCTGGGGGCGCCGATGGTCTTGATCTGCGCGCCGATCTGGTCCCAGAGGCGCCGCAGGTAGCGGATGTCCATCATGATCTCGTCGGCCCCGGCGCCCTCGGCCGCCGTGCGCAGGATAAAGCCGCCGGCTTCGGTGATGCCTTCACGGGCCACGCAGTCGCTGACCACCTGCTTGAGGCGCTCGCGCTCGGCTTCGTCCTCGATCTTCAGGGAAATGCCGACGTGGGCCGTACGTGGCATGTACACCAGGTAACGCGAGGGAATCGACAGTTGTGTGGTCAGGCGCGCCCCCTTGGTGCCGATGGGGTCCTTGGTGACTTGCACCACCAGGCTCTGCCCTTCGTGCACCAGGGCGCTGATGCTCTCCACCGCCGGCCCTTCGCGCATGGAGATTTCCGAGGCGTGGATAAACGCCGCGCGGTCCAGGCCGATATCGACGAATGCCGCCTGCATGCCCGGCAACACCCGCACCACCTTGCCCTTGTAGATATTGCCGACGATCCCGCGTTTCTGCGTACGCTCGACATGAACCTCTTGCAACACGCCGTTCTCTACCACCGCCACGCGCGATTCCATCGGCGTGATGTTGATCAGGATCTCTTCACTCATGGCTGGGTCTCGTTCAGGCGTATTCACAATAAAGTTGCCGTATCGCGGGCGTGCGGCAATCAGCGCACGACAAGGTTTTGCCAACAGGGTATGCCGAAATGGCCAAGCAGTTCTGCGGTTTCGCACAAGGGCAGGCCGACGACGGCGGAATAACTGCCATTCAAGCCCACCACGAAAACCGCCGCCAGGCCTTGAATAGCATAGGCGCCCGCCTTGTCCCGGGGTTCCCCGCCGGACCAGTAGAGATGAGCTTCTTCCGGGTGTATTGCACGAAATTTCACCAGGCTGCGCACCACCCGCGACTCGCAGCGCTCACCGTCGAGCACGGCAATGGCGGTCAGCACTTCGTGTTCGCGGTCGGACAGGGCCAGCAGCATGGCCAGGGCATCGGCTTCATCCACGGGTTTGCCGAGAATCCGACCGTCCAGCACCACGGCGGTGTCGGCCCCCAGCACACAGGTCCCGGCCGCCGCCTGACTGGCGCCCAGCCGTGCACGGCCGGCCGCGGCCTTGCCCCGTGCCAGACGCTCGACATAGGCCAGTGGGCTTTCATCGGGCAGCGGGGTTTCGTCGATCTCGGCACTGATGACGCTGAACGGCACGCCGATCTGTGTCAGCAGTTCACGCCGACGCGGTGAGCCGGAAGCCAGGTAGAGCGAGGTCATGGAGACATCTCCGTGTCGGGGCTCTTTATAGGAGCTATGTCAGCAGAATCAGCAGCCCACCTGCAAATAGCAGGTGACATCCCGTCAGTTGATTTTGTAGCGGCGGCGCAACCCACGCAGGCCGAAGCTGACCCAGGGCCAGAGCAAGGCACTGACCAGGGCCGGCAGCACCAGCGCCAGGGTCGGTTGGCGGTTGCCGGTCAAGGCGCTGAGCCAGAGTTGCACCAGCTGCGCCAGGCCGAAGATCACCAGGATCACCAGGCTCTGTTGCCACATCGGGAACATCCGCAGGCGTTGTTGCAGCGACAGCACGAGGAAAGTGATGAGGGTCAGGATCAACGCGTTCTGCCCCAGCAGGGTGCCGTAGAGCACGTCTTCAGCCAGGCCCAGCAGGAACGCGGTGACCATGCCGATCTTGTGCGGCAGGTACAACGCCCAGAACGCCAGCAACAGCGCCAGCCACAGCGGACGCAGGATCTCCATGAACTGCGGCAGCGGCGAGACGCTGAGCAGCAGGCCGATGGCGAAGGTCAGCCAGACGATCCAGCCATTGCGGGAAAAGGTACCAGCCATTATTCCTCCGTCCGGGGCGCAGCCCGTGTCGCCGCCGGCGGTTTGCTGGCAGCAGGTTTGGCAGGGGTTGGCTTGACGGCATGGGCCGCCGGCTTGGCCGGGGTTGCCGGTGCAGCGGCAGGTGCGACGGGTGCGCTCGGCTTGGCCGGTGCGGTCCCGGGCTTGGGCACGGTGGCCGGTACCACAGGCGCGCCGTCACCACCCTGACGATCGGCTTCCTGGGCCTGCGCCGCTTCGTTGGCACGCTCTTCCGGGGTACGGCCGTCGCTGAACACCAGCAACAGGTAACGGCTGCGGTTCAACGCGGCGGTCGGCACGGCGCGGACAATAGCGAAAGGCTGGCCCGAGTCGTGAATCACTTCCTTGACCGTCGCCACCGGGTAACCCGCCGGGAAGCGCTGGCCCAGGCCGGAACTGACCAGCAGGTCGCCTTCCTTGATATCGGCGGTGTCGGCGACATGGCGCAGTTCCAGGCGCTCGGGGTTGCCGGTTCCGCTGGCAATCGCCCGCAGGCCGTTGCGGTTGACCTGCACCGGAATGCTGTGGGTGGTATCGGTGAGCAGCAGCACGCGCGAGGTGTAGGGCATCAACTCGACCACCTGGCCCATCAGGCCACGGGCATCGAGCACCGGTTGGCCGAGGACCACGCCATCACGTTCACCCTTGTTGATGATGATGCGATGGGTAAACGGGTTCGGGTCCATGCCGATCAACTCGGCCACTTCGACCTTCTCGTTGACCAGTGCCGAGGAGTTGAGCAATTCGCGCAGGCGTACGTTCTGCTCGGTCAAGGCCGCGAGTTTTTGCAGGCGCCCTTGCAACAGCAGGTTTTCGGTCTGGAGTTTTTCGTTTTCGGCGACCAGCTCGGTACGACTGCCGAACTGACTGGCCACGCCTTGCCACAAGCGTTGCGGCAGGTCGGTGATCCAGTACGACTGCATCAACACCAGCGACATCTGGCTACGCACCGGCTTGAGCAGCGTGAAACGGGCATCGACCACCATCAGCGCGACCGATAGCACGACCAGCACCAGCAAGCGCACGCCCAATGAGGGGCCTTTGGCAAAAAGCGGTTTAATGAGCCGCTCCTCCCAGGCAATGAGTCATTTTATTCATACGGCATCACACCGGCCTGGATGAAGTTGACAGAAGATAAACGCAACAGGCAGCACTGCCTATGCAAAGTGCTGCCTGCGAGCGGAACAGCATAGAGCTTCCCGGCGAACTTACTCGCTGGAAAGCAGATCCATGGTGTGCTTATCCATCATTTCCAGGGCACGACCGCCGCCACGGGCCACGCAGGTCAGCGGGTCTTCGGCGACGATCACCGGCAGACCGGTTTCCTGGGCCAGCAGCTTGTCGAGATCACGCAGCAATGCGCCACCACCGGTCAGCACCAGGCCACGCTCGGCGATGTCCGAAGCCAGCTCCGGAGGCGACTGCTCCAGGGCGCTTTTCACCGCCTGGACGATGGTCGCCAGGGATTCCTGCAAGGCTTCCAGGACTTCGTTGGAGTTCAGGGTGAAGGCACGTGGCACGCCTTCGGCCAGGTTACGGCCGCGTACGTCGACTTCACGCACTTCGCCGCCCGGGTAGGCGGTGCCGATTTCCTGCTTGATGCGCTCGGCGGTGGACTCACCGATCAGGCTGCCGTAGTTGCGGCGCACGTAGGTGATGATCGCTTCGTCGAAGCGGTCGCCGCCAACCCGTACGGATTCGGCATAGACCACGCCGTTCAGGGAGATCAGCGCGATTTCAGTGGTACCACCACCGATATCCACGACCATCGAACCGCGGGCTTCTTCCACCGGCAGACCGGCACCGATAGCAGCAGCCATCGGCTCTTCGATCAGGAACACTTCACGGGCACCGGCACCAAGGGCCGATTCACGGATGGCACGGCGCTCGACCTGGGTCGACTTGCACGGTACGCAGATCAGCACCCGAGGGCTGGGCTGCAGGAAGCTGTTTTCATGCACCTTGTTGATGAAGTACTGCAGCATCTTCTCGCAGACGCTGAAGTCGGCGATCACGCCGTCTTTCATCGGACGAATGGCCGCGATATTGCCCGGCGTACGGCCGAGCATGCGCTTGGCCTCGGTGCCGACGGCGACGACGCTCTTCTGGTTGCCATGGGTGCGAATCGCAACAACCGATGGCTCATTCAGGACGATACCGCGCTCGCGCACGTAGATAAGGGTGTTGGCTGTGCCCAGGTCGATGGAGAGATCGCTGGAAAACATGCCACGCAGTTTCTTGAACATTGGAAAGGGACCCTGGGCAACGCGTGGGTAAAAAAGTGCGGCAAACTCTAACAACGACGGGGATTTTGGGCAAGGCGCCAATATGTTAAATTAGGCGTTTTTCCGAGCACCATCCCATACAATCGCGGCCATGTGACCGTAGAAATGCGGTAGTGTTCCGACAATCGTAAGTCGCGCCCGCACTTATTGACACTCTTTATTGTGTATTGCCTAACCGAACGGACCCCTTTCGTCCGGTTTTCCACTGGAGATCCCCATGGCGCTTGAACGCTCCGACGTGGAAAAAATCGCTCACCTGGCCCGCTTGGGCCTGGTCGAAGCCGATCTTCCACGCACCACCGAGGCCCTGAACAGCATTCTGGGTCTGGTCGACCTGATGCAGGCCGTCGATACCAGCGGCATCGAACCCCTTGCCCACCCTCTGGAAGCGAATCAGCGCCTGCGCGCCGACGTCGTGACCGAGCGAAATCACCGCGAGGCTTATCAGTCCATCGCGCCAGCGGTCGAAAACGGCCTGTACCTGGTTCCGAAAGTCATCGACTAAAGGGAAAGAGCCTGCAATGCATCAGATGACCCTGGCCGAGATCGCCCGTGGCCTCGCCGACAAGAAATTCTCCTCCGAAGAGCTGACCCGGACCCTGCTGGCGCGTATCGCCCAGCTCGACCCGCAGCTCAACAGCTTCATCAGCCTCACCGAGGACCTGGCCCTGAGCCAGGCCAAGGCCGCCGACGTGCGCCGTGCCGCCGGCGAGAACGGTGCCCTGCTCGGCGCGCCGATCGCCCACAAGGACCTGTTCTGCACCCAGGGCATCCGCACCAGCTGCGGCTCGAAGATGCTCGACAACTTCAAGGCGCCCTACGACGCCACCGTGGTCGCCAAGCTGGCCGCCGCCGGCACCGTGACCCTGGGCAAGACCAACATGGACGAATTCGCCATGGGCTCGGGCAACGAATCGAGCTACTACGGCCCGGCGAAAAACCCGTGGAACCTGGAGCATGTACCGGGCGGTTCGTCCGGCGGTTCGGCGGCCGCGGTTGCCGCGCGCCTGCTGCCGGCGGCCACCGGCACCGACACCGGCGGCTCGATCCGCCAGCCGGCGGCGCTGACCAACCTCACCGGGCTGAAACCGACCTACGGTCGTGTCTCGCGCTGGGGCATGATCGCCTACGCCTCCAGCCTCGACCAGGGCGGCCCGTTGGCGCGCACCGCCGAAGACTGCGCCCTGCTGCTGCAAGGCATGGCCGGCTTCGACCCGCAGGACTCCACCAGCATCGACGAGCCGGTTCCGGATTACTCCGCCAGCCTGGGCACCTCGATCCAGGGCCTGCGCATCGGCGTGCCGAAGGAATACTTCAGCGCCGGCCTCGACCCGCGTATTGCCGAACTGATCCAGGCGAGCATCAAGGAGCTTGAGAAACTGGGCGCGATCGTCAAGGAAATCAGCCTGCCGAACATGCAGCACGCGATTCCGGCGTACTACGTGATCGCCCCGGCGGAAGCCTCGTCGAACCTGTCGCGCTTCGATGGCGTGCGTTTCGGCTATCGCTGCGAAGACCCGAAAGACCTCACCGACCTGTACAAGCGTTCCCGAGGCGAAGGCTTCGGCGCGGAAGTCCAGCGCCGCATCCTGGTCGGCGCCTACGCGCTGTCGGCCGGCTACTACGACGCCTACTACCTGCAGGCGCAGAAGATCCGTCGCCTGATCAAGAACGACTTCATGGCCGCCTTCAACGAGGTCGACATCATCCTCGGCCCGACCACGCCGAACCCGGCGTGGAAGATCGGCGCGAAGAACAGCGACCCGGTCGCCGCGTACCTGGAAGACGTCTATACCATCACCGCCAACCTCGCGGGCCTGCCGGGCCTGTCCATGCCGGCCGGTTTCGTCGACGGCCTGCCGGTGGGCGTGCAACTGCTGGCGCCGTATTTCCAGGAAGGCCGTCTGCTCAACGTTGCGCACCAGTATCAGCTCAACACTGACTGGCACACCCGCACACCTGAAGGCTTCTGAGGAGAAACACATGCAATGGGAAGTCGTGATCGGGCTGGAGATTCATACCCAGCTCGCCACCCAATCGAAGATTTTCTCCGGTAGTGCCACCACCTTCGGTTCCGAGCCGAACACCCAGGCGAGCCTGGTTGACCTGGGCATGCCCGGCGTCCTGCCGGTGCTGAACCAGGAAGCGGTGCGCATGGCGGTGAAATTCGGTCTGGCAATCGACGCCGAGATCGGCCAGCACAACGTGTTCGCGCGCAAGAACTACTTCTACCCGGACCTGCCCAAGGGCTACCAGATCAGCCAGATGGAACTGCCGATCGTCGGCAAGGGCCACCTGGATATCACCCTGGAAGACGGCACGGTCAAGCGCGTCGGGATTACCCGTGCGCACCTGGAAGAAGATGCCGGCAAGAGCCTGCACGAGGATTTCAGCGGTGCCACCGGCATCGACCTGAACCGTGCCGGCACGCCGCTGCTGGAAATCGTTTCCGAACCGGATATGCGCAACGCCAAGGAAGCCGTGGCTTACGTCAAGGCGATCCATGCACTGGTGCGCTACCTGGGCATCTGTGACGGCAACATGGCCGAAGGCTCGCTACGTTGCGACTGCAACGTTTCGGTCCGGCCAAAAGGCCAGGTCGAGTTCGGCACCCGCTGCGAGATCAAGAACGTCAACTCGTTCCGTTTTATCGAGAAGGCGATCAACACCGAAGTGCAGCGCCAGATCGAACTGATCGAGGACGGCGGCCGGGTGATCCAGCAGACCCGCCTGTACGACCCGAACAAGGACGAGACCCGCGCCATGCGCAGCAAGGAGGAAGCCAACGACTACCGTTACTTCCCCGATCCGGACCTGTTGCCGGTGGTGATCGAGGACACGTTCCTCGATGAAGTCCGCACACAGTTGCCGGAGCTGCCACCGCAGAAGCGCGAGCGCTTCCAGGCCCAGTTCGGCCTGTCGGTTTATGACGCCAGCGTGCTGGCTTCGAGCCGCGAGCAGGCGGACTACTTCGAAAAAGTCGTGAGCATCGGCGGCGACGCCAAGCTGGCGGCCAACTGGGTCATGGTCGAGCTGGGCAGCCTGCTGAACAAGCTGGGCGTGGACATCGACCAGGCGCCGGTCACGGCCGAGCAGTTGGGCGGCATGCTGCTGCGGATCAGCGACAACACCATCTCCGGCAAGATCGCCAAGATGGTCTTCGAAGCCATGGCCAATGGTGAAGGCAGCGCGGACGAGGTGATCGAGGCCCGCGGACTGAAGCAGGTCACGGACAGCGGCGCCATCGAGAAGGTGCTGGACGAAGTGCTGGCGGCCAACGCCGAGCAGGTCGAACAGTATCGGGCGGCGGATGAAGCCAAGCGCGGCAAGATGTTCGGCTTCTTTGTCGGCCAGGCGATGAAAGCCTCCAAGGGCAAGGCCAACCCGCAGCAAGTCAACGAACTGCTGAAAAGCAAGCTCGAAGGCTGACAGCGGCTAGGCTCTCAAGAGCGCTAAAAGCTTCGCGGGCAAGCCTGCTCCTACAAAATCTCGCCGTACACAAAATTTGTGTTCGACGATGAACTGTAGGAGCCTGGCTTGCCAGCGAAGAGGCCCTCAAGATCGCAAAAAACCTCGCAGGCCAACCGTTAGAGGACATCCGATGAAGCGTCTGCTAGCCGCCCTTGCCCTCCTCAGCCTGCTGGCCGGCTGCGCCAGCCACGACATCAATCCCCGCGGCTATGACGAAACCGGCATGGCTTCGTATTACGGCGCCCAGCACCAGGGCAAACGCACCGCCAGCGGCGAACCCTTCAACCAGCACGGCCTGACCGCCGCCCACCGCCAGCTGCCCTTCGGCACCCGGGTGAAAGTCACCAACCTGGCCAACGACAAATCGGTCATAGTGCGCATCAACGATCGCGGCCCCCATACCCGTGGACGCCTGATCGATCTTTCGCGCGAAGCGGCCGCCCAATTGGGTATGCTGCAAGGCGGCACCGCCCGCGTACGCATCCAAAGCCTCGACGACTGACCCGCTGGAGCCCCCGCCATTTTCGGATTGACCACCCTTCCCTGGCTAAGCCTGATTCAACTGGGCGGTGGCCTGCTGTTGCTGATCCTCGGCGCCGAACTGCTGGTGCGCGCAGCCGTGCGCCTGGCCGCAAGCCTGGGCGTGCGCCCGTTGCTGATCGGCCTGACCGTCGTCGCCTTCGGCAGCAGCGCGCCGCAACTGGCGGTCAGCGTACAGGCGGCCGCGGCAGAGAATGCCGATATCGCGGTGGGCAGCGTGATCGGCGGCAATATCTTCAATACCCTGGTCACCCTGGGCTTCTCTGCGTTGATCATCCCACTGCGGGTCTCACGCCAACTGATCCGCCTGGACATCCCACTGATGATCCTCGCCAGCCTGCTGGTGTTCGGCCTCGCATTCAACGAGGAGCTGGGGCGTCTCGACGGCCTGGTGATGCTGGGCGCCTTCGCGCTGTACCTCGGCCTGCTGCTGCGCCAGTCCCGCCATCACCAGGCCGCACCGCCGACCACCTCGCATAAATCCACACCCTGGCTGAGCAGCCTGGCGTGGATGGGCCTGGGCCTGGCGCTGCTGGTGGCGGCCGGACACCTGTTGCTGGACGCCGCCATAGACGTGGCCACCGAACTGGGCCTGTCCGAACGCATCATCGGCCTGACCGTGGTGGCGGTCGGCACCTCCCTGCCGCAACTGGCTACCTCGCTCATCGCCGCGGTTCGCGGGCAACGGGATATCGCCGTGGGCAATGTAATCGGCGGCAACCTGTTCAACCTGCTGGGGGTGCTCGGCCTTACCGCGCTGCTCGCCCCCACGCCGCTGTCGGTGTCACCCAATGCCCTGGCCTTCGACCTGCCGGTGATGCTCGGGGTGGCCATGCTGTGCTGGCCGGTGTTCTACTCCGGCTACCGCATCACCCGCGCCGAGGGCCTGCTGTTTCTCGGTTTGTACCTGGCCTACGGCCTGCATGTGGTGTGGTTCACCACCGGCATGCCGATGGCGGACAAGCTGGAGCGCCTGATGCTGTTTTTCATCCTGCCGGCGCTCTGTGCGTTCCTGCTCTTCAGTACGTTCAGGGCCTGGCGTCGCCAACACTCATAGGAGCTGCTGCAATGACCGATCAGAAGAAACCCGGTGTCGAGATGCGTCGTCAGGTCATGGGTGATGCGTTCGTCGACCGTGCCCTGGGCAATGCCACCGAATTCAGCCAGCCGTTGCAGGACTTCGTCAACGAACATGCCTGGGGCAGTGTCTGGAACCGCGAAGGGTTGCCGTTGAAGACCCGCAGCCTGATCACCCTCGCCGCGCTGACCGCGCTCAAGTGCCCGCAGGAACTCAAGGGCCACGTACGCGGCGCCTTGAACAATGGTTGCACGGTGGAAGAGATTCGTGAGGCGCTGCTGCATTGCGCGGTGTATGCCGGGGTGCCGGCGGCTATCGACGCGTTCCGCGCGGCCCAGGAAGTGATCGACGCCTACCAGAAGGCAGACTGACAACCTGTTACTGGCGGCGTCCGTATTGGCAGTGCATGGCTCACGGGCCTCTTCGCGGGCAAGCCCTGCTCCTACAATTTTGTGTCGATCACCGGTTTTGTGTACGACTCAGAACTGTAGGAGCAGGGCTTGCCCGCGAAGACATCAGCTCAAGCGATACAAGACTCAAGGGTTACAGCCTCCCTTGCAGGCACCAAACCTCAGATCCAGCCGCCCCACTGCAACACAAAAATCCCGATATTGGTGGTGATCGCCGCCATCAGGGTGGTGATCACGATAATCGCCGCCGCCAGCTCGTGATTGCCGTTGGCCGCCCGGGCCATGACAAAACTGGCCGCGGCCGTCGGGCTGCCGAAGTACAGGAACAGAATCCCCAATTCCGCCCCACGAAAGCCGCAGAGCCAGGCCCCCAGCGTCGACAGCAGGGGCATGCCGACCATTTTCACCAGGCTCGCACTCAACGCCAGGTCGCCACTCTTGCGCAATGCCGCCAGGGACAAGGTCCCGCCAATACAGATCAGCGCCAGCGGCAAAGTCATCTGCGCCAGGTAATTACCCGAGGTTTCCAGCCAGCCGGGCAAGCCGATCTTGAAATAGGCAAAAGGCGCCGCCGCGATCACGCTGATGATCAGCGGATTGCTCAACACACTCTTGAAGATGCTCCAGGGATCGGACTTGATCACCGGGCTGTAGACCGCCAGGACAATGGTCGACAGGGTGTTGTAGAACAGGATCACCAGGGCCGCGAGAATCGCCCCGAGGGAAATCCCGTAGGCGCCGTACATGCTCGCCGCCAGGGCCAGGCCGATCACCCCGTTATTGCCGCGAAAGGCACCCTGGGTATAGATCCCGCGATCAATCTCGGGGCAACGCCAGATCGCCCAGCACCAGGCCCCGGCAAAACCCAGCAGGGTCGCGACGGAGAAGTACGCCAGCACCTTGGGTTGCAACGCCGCATGCAGGTCGGCATGGAGGATGCCGAGAAACAGCAGCGCCGGCATGCAGACGTTGAACACCAGCGCCGAAGCCGTGTGGATAAAGCTGTCGTTGATCCAGCCCACGCGCTTGAGCAACACGCCCAGGAACAACATGGCGAAAACCGGCGCGGTGATGGTCAAGATACCGAGAAAGATGGCCAGCATGCCCTGGGAACCCGTTGCCTGTCGTCAGACAGCTAATGATAGGGCAAAGTTACCCTTACACCCGTCCATGGGGCCTCGTTCAATCGAACTGCGCGCGCATCCAGGCCTGGTACACGGCCACCTCGGCATCCCCTTCACGCGGCGCCCAGTCGGCCAGCTCGCCTTCGCCCACCGGCCGATAAGGGCCGGCCTTGCATTCGAACATCACGCTGTCGGCTTCGAGGATCACCAGGCCATGGAAGACCCCGGCCGGCAGGTCGACACCCGGGCATTCACCGCCCGCCTGCAACACGCGCTTGGCCAGCAGTTGTCCCGCCTCATCGAATACCAGCAAACCCAGGCTGCCCTTGAGCACCAGCAAGGTTTCCGCCTTGTCGGCACTCAGGTGCCGATGGGGGGCTATATAGGTATTGGGCTGTAGCCCGACCGCCAGGCGATGGCAGGGTTCGTCCATCTGGTGAAAATTGTGATGAACCCGGCCACGGGGACTCGCCGCGGCTTTCCCGGCCAGTTCGGCGAACAAGGTTGCATCGAGAAAGCTGGGCGTGCCCATCCCTTACATCCCCTTGACGGCGTAGATGCCGGCGGCGTTGCGCCAGTAGCCCTTGTAGTCCATGCCGTAGCCGAAGATGTAGCGGTCGATGCACGGCAGGCCGACGTAGTCCGCTTTCAGGTCCGGACGGGCCTTGCGGTCGTGGTCCTTGTCGATCAGTACGGCGGTGTGCACCCGACGTGCGCCGGCGTGTTTGCAGAAGTCGATGATCGCGCCCAGGGTGTGCCCTTCGTCGAGGATGTCGTCGATGATCAGCACATCGCGGTCGATGAACGAGACTTCCGGCTTGGCCTTCCAGAACAGCTCGCCGCCGCTGGTTTCATTGCGGTAGCGGGTCGCGTGCAGGTACGAGGCCTCCAGCGGGAAGTCCAGGTGGGTCATCAGCTTGCCGCAGAAGATCAGGCCGCCGTTCATCACGCAGAACACCACCGGGTTGCTCTCGGCCAGTTCGGCGTTGATCTGCGCGCCGACACGGGCGATGGCCGCTTCGACTTCGGCGTTGCTGTACAGGCAGTCGGCTTCGCGCATGACTTGACGGATATGCTCGAGATCAGCGGACATGGCGCTCTCCAAAAGGGGGCTTATGTAAGAAAAGCGGGCAAAGGTACGCACCCCGCGCGACCAGATCAAGGGTTTCTGGACTAACGTACGGCTGATCTATAGGACATCACCTGCGGATAGATTAATCTAAGCCGTTTTTTGCCCGCCGCCGGAGCCTATTCCCATGCCCATCCGTGAGATCCGCCACCCGCTGATCCGCCACAAGCTCGGCCTGATGCGCCGCGCTGACATTAGCACGAAGAACTTCCGTGAGCTCGCTCAGGAAGTCGGAGCGTTGCTGACCTACGAGGCAACCAAGGACCTGCCCCTGGAAACCTACGATATCGAAGGCTGGTGCGGCACCGTCCAGGTCGAGAAGATCGCCGGCAAGAAGATTACCGTGGTGCCGATCCTGCGCGCCGGTATCGGCATGCTCGAAGGCGTGCTCAGCCTGATCCCGGGCGCCAAGGTCAGCGCCGTCGGCGTGGCCCGCAACGAGGAAACCCTCGAAGCCCACACCTACCTGGAAAAGCTGGTCCCGGAAATCGACGAACGCCTGGCGATGATCATCGACCCGATGCTCGCCACCGGCGGCTCGATGGTCGCGACCATCGACCTGCTGAAGAAAGCCGGCTGCAAGGACATCCGCGCGATGGTCCTGGTGGCGGCGCCGGAAGGCATCGCCGCGGTCGAGAAAGCCCACCCGGACGTGACCATCTACACCGCTTCCATCGACGAAAAACTCAACGAACACGGCTACATCATTCCGGGCCTGGGCGATGCCGGCGACAAGATCTTCGGCACCAAACAGAAGGACGGCTGATATGCAGGATGAGTTCAACGACCCGCTCTGGCGCACGGTGCTGTCGGGCGCGCAAATGCTGTTCGTGGCCTTTGGCGCCCTGGTGTTGATGCCGCTGATTACCGGTCTCGACCCGAACGTCGCGCTGTTCACGGCGGGCCTGGGGACTCTCTTGTTCCAGGTGGTCACCGGGCGTCAGGTGCCGGTGTTCCTCGCTTCGAGCTTTGCCTTTATCACCCCGATCATCCTCGCCAAGGGCCAGTTCGGCCTGGCGGCGACCATGGGTGGGGTGATGGCGGCCGGCTTCGTCTACACCTTCCTGGGCCTGGCGGTGAAGATCAAGGGCACCGGCTTTATCGACCGGCTGCTGCCGCCGGTGGTAATCGGTCCGGTGATCATCTCCATCGGCCTGGCCATGGCGCCGATTGCCGCGAACATGGCGATGGGCAAGGCCGGTGACGGTTCCGAGCTGATCCACTACCAGACCGCCATGCTGATCTCGATGCCGGCGCTGCTGACCACCCTGATCGTGGCCGTGTTCGGCAAGGGCATTTTCCGCCTGGTGCCGATCATCTCCGGGGTCTTCGTGGGGTTTGCCATGTCGTTCTATTTCGGCGTGGTCGACACGGCGAAGATCGCCGCCGCGCCCTGGTTCGCCCTGCCGCACTTCACGGCACCGGAATTCAACTGGCAGGCGATCCTGTTTATTGTCCCGGTGGCGCTGGCGCCGGCCATCGAGCATATCGGCGGGGTGATCGCAGTGGGCAGCGTGACCGGTCGCGATTATCTGAAGAAGCCGGGCCTGCATCGCACTTTGCTGGGTGACGGTATCGCCACCACGGCGGCCGGCCTGTTTGGCGGTCCGCCCAACACCACCTATGCCGAAGTGACCGGCGCGGTGATGCTGACCAAGAACTACAACCCGAAAATCATGACCTGGGCGGCAATCTTTGCTATCAGCCTGGCGTTTATCGGCAAGTTCGGCGCCTTGTTGCAGAGCATTCCGGTGCCGGTGATGGGCGGGATTCTGTGTCTGCTGTTCGGTTCGATTGCCGCGGTGGGGATGAATACCCTGATCCGTCACAAGATCGATCTGGGCGAGGCGCGCAACCTGGTGATTGTTTCGGTGACGCTGGTGTTCGGTATTGGTGGCGTGCTGGTGGGAACGGGTACCGGGCCGGATGACTTCGGCCTCAAGGGCATTGCGCTGTGCGCCGTGGTGGCGATTGCGCTGAACCTGCTGTTGCCGGGTAATGACGGTTGGAAAAACAAGAAGGCGGATGAGCCGTTGTTGTAAGGCTATCCGCTAATTGTGGGAGCTGGCTCACTGGCGATGGAGGACCTCAGACCGCCAAAAGCTTCGCGGGCAAGCTCCGCTCCCACACGATCCCTGCCGCGCCATAGATGAGTGCTCGAGCACGGAACCTGTGGGAGCCGGCTTGCTGGCGATCCAGGCGACGCGGTTTGACAACAACCCGCGTCGATACCATCGCCGGCAAGCCGGCTCCTACAGGTTTTGCAGCGTTTACAGGGTCCGCGGCGCCCGCTCGCACAGGGTATTCAACGCCGCCGCCCACTGCGGCTCATCGTTCAGACACGGCACCAGCACCAACTCCCCGCCCCCCGCCGCGACAAACTGCTCGCGTCCGCGATCACCGATCTCCTCCAGCGTCTCGATGCAATCGGCGACAAACGCCGGGCACATCACCAGCAGCTTCTTCACCCCGGCCTTGGCCAACTCATCCAACCGCGCCTCGGTGTAGGGCTCGATCCACTTCGCCCGACCCAGCCGCGACTGGAATGATACCGACCATTGCCCGTCCGCCAAGCCCATGCGCTCGGCAAACGCCGACGCCGTGCGCAGGCACTGGGCGCGGTAGCAAGTGGCAAGTACCGCCGGCGAGGCGTTCCTGCAGCAATCGGCGTCCTTGAAACAATGACTGCCGGTGGGATCGAGCTTGGTCAGATGCCGCTCGGGCAAACCGTGGAAACTCAGCAACAAGTGATCGAAACCCCGGGCCAGATGCGGCCTGGCACTGGCCACCAGGGCCTCCAGATATTCCGGTTGATCGTAGAAGGGTTGCAGGATGGAGAACTGCACATCGAGCTTGCGCTCGCGCACCACTCGCCGGGCTTCCTCGATCACCGTGGTCACGGTGCTGTCGGCGAACTGCGGATACAGCGGCGCCAAGGTCACCTTGCGGATGCCTTGCCTGGCCAGGCGGGTCAGCACCGTCTCGACCGACGGCTCGCCGTAACGCATCGCCAGCTCCACCGGGCCCTGGGTCCACTGGGTGGTCATCTGCTGCTGCAAACGACGACTGAGCACCACCAGCGGCGACCCCTCCTCCCACCAGATCGAGGCGTAGGCATGGGCCGACTGCTCCGGGCGCTTGATCAGGATCAGCGACACCAGCAAGCGGCGGACCGGCCAGGGCAGGTCGATCACGTAGGGATCCATCAGGAATTGATTGAGGTAGCTGCGCACGTCCGCCACCGAAGTGGAAGCCGGAGAACCCAGGTTGACCAGAAGCAAGGCGTGATCGGTCATGCAACGTCCTATTTCAGAGGCGGCTCGAGAGATCGTCGAGGGCCGCGGGCAGATCGTTAAACTGAAAAACAAATCCTGCCGCCAGCAACCGGGCCGGCGTCACGCGCTGGCCGCCGAGCAACAGTAACGCCAGCTCACCCAGGCCCAGGCGCAGGACAAAGGCCGGCAACGGCACCAGCGCCGGGCGATGCAGGACCTTGCCCAACGCCTTGGCGAATATCTTGTTGCGCACCGGCTGTGGCGCGCAGGCATTATAGGGACCACGGGCATCACTGCGATGCAGAAGAAAATCAATCGCGGCGATTTGATCACGCACATGTATCCACGGCATCCACTGCCGACCGTTGCCGATCGGGCCGCCCAGCCCCAGTTTGAAGGGCAGCAGCAGGCGCGACAAAAAGCCGCCCTCGGCCGCCAGTACCAGGCCGGTGCGCACCAGCACCACACGAATCCCCAGGGCCTCGGCGCGCTGCGCGGTTTCCTCCCAGGCAATCGACAGGCGACTGGCGAAATCCTCGCTCACCGGCGGCGAATCCTCGGTCAGCTCACGCTCGCCGCCATCGCCGTACCAGCCCACCGCCGAGCCGGAAATCAGGACTGCTGGACGCTGCTCACGCCCCTCCAGCCAGGCCAGCAGGGTTTCGGTCAGCTGGATCCGGCTGCTCCAGAGCAGGGCCTTGCGCTTGTGGGTCCAGAGTCGGTCGGCAATCGGCGCGCCGGCCAGGTTGATCACCGCATCCAGCGGCTCACCGGACAGTTCCTCGAGATGCCGCACACCACGCACCTGGGCACCGCATAAACGCGCCACCTGCTCGGGGCGACGGCTCCACACCGTCAGCCGATGTCCCTGCGTCGACCAGTACGCGCACAGTTGGCGCCCGATCAAACCAGTACCGCCGGTCAGCAATATGTGCATGAGTGCGTCCTCGCGTAACGTTTTGTCGAAAGCGTTAGTCTATTTTTAAAACAGGGCTCTTTTCTCTCGACCGAAATATGTTTTAACAATAGGACAGTGTGAACCGACAGGCAGGTCGCAAGTTATACCAAAAAACAAGATTGTACAGGTTTTGCTGACGGCGTAGTCTGTGCTTACAGGTAACGAGGCCCACCCATGACTGTACCTATCGCAATAATCGGTGCCGGCATCGCCGGACTTTCGGCTGCCCGGGCGTTGCACGATGCCGGGTATTCCATCGAAATCTTCGACAAGAGTCGCGGCAGCGGCGGGCGCATGTCCAGCAAACGCAGCGATGCCGGTGCGCTGGACCTGGGCGCGCAGTACTTCACCGCCCGCGATCGCCGCTTCGTCAAGGAAGTCCAGCGCTGGCAGGGTGAAGGCTGGGTCGCCGAATGGGATCCGCAGCTCTACAACTTCCAGAACGGCCAACTGAGCCTGTCGCCGGACGAACAGACCCGCTGGGTCGGCACGCCGCGCATGAGCGCCATTACCCGCGGTTTGCTCGGCCGCCTCCAGGCGCATTTCAGTTGCCGGATCACCGAGGTGTTCCGCGGTGAACAGCATTGGCACCTGCAGGATGCCGAAGGCTACACCCACGGCCCGTTCAGCCAGGTCATCATCGCCACGCCCGCACCCCAGGCCACCGCCCTGCTGGCGGCCGCGCCGAAACTCGCCGGGGCCGCCGCCGGCGTGCAGATGGAGCCGACCTGGGCCATCGCCCTGGCCTTTGACACGCCGCTGGACACACCGATGGAAGGCTGCTTCGTACAGGACAGCCCCCTCGACTGGCTGGCCCGCAACCGCAGCAAGCCGGCGCGCGACAGCCAGCTCGACACCTGGGTCCTGCACGCCACCAGCACCTGGAGCAAGCAGCATCTGGACCTGTCCAAGGAGGCTGTGATCGAGCAGTTGCACGGCGCCTTTGCCGAGTTGCTCCACGCCAGCATGCCGGCCCCGGTCTTCACCCTCGCCCACCGCTGGCTCTATGCTCGCCCGGCCGGCGCACGGGAATGGGGGGCGCTGGCCGATGCCGACCTGGGCCTGTACGTGTGTGGCGACTGGTGCCTGTCGGGACGTGTCGAAGGCGCCTGGCTCAGCGGCCAGGAAGCCGCCCGGCGACTGATGGAACACCTGGGTTGAACCGCATCAACCCGCGCAAGCTGCTGCTGTCGAAATGGACGGCAGCCCGCCCTCTGAATCGGGAAAAACATTTCCTGGTCACCGAACTGTTTTGCGATGAGCAAGGCACCGTGCTCGAAGTCGAGCTGCAAGCGGTGATGAGCCAACGCAACCAGCGCATCAGTTGGACCCATCTGCAAGATGCCGAGACCTGGCGAATGGGCTGGCAGTAAACGCCCCAGAAAAACCTGTACAAATAATTTGACTTGTACAACACAGAGCCTATGATGAGCTTTAGTTGTACAAGCATGCTTGCCTGTACAAGTATTTCTCTCGAGGTTCTCCATGCCCGCCACCACCGAGTTGCCGCGCAAACCCAAAATCGCTGTCAGCGCCTGCTTGATGGGCATTGAGGTGCGCTACAACGGTGGGCACAAGGAATCGCGACTGTGCAGCCGCACCCTCAGCGAATATTTCGATTTCATCCCGCTGTGCCCGGAAGCGGCCATCGGCCTGGGCATCCCCCGCGAGCCGATTCGCCTGGTGGGTGACCCGCAGCAACCACGGGCCGTGGGCAGCGTGCACGCCGAGACGGATGTGACCCGGGCACTGGCCGACTATGGCAATCAGATGGCCGCCGAACTCACGGATATCAGCGGCTACATCTTCATGCAGAAGTCGCCGTCCTGCGGACTGGAGCGGGTCAAGGTCTACCAGGAGGGCGGGCGGCCCGCCGAAGACGGACGCGGCATCTACGCCCAGGCGTTTTGCGCGCAACATCCCGACTTGCCAGTGGAAGAGGACGGCCGGCTGAACGATGCGGTGCTGCGGGAAAACTTCCTGACCCGGGTCTTCGCCTACGCGGCCTGGCAGGACCTGCGCCAGGCCGGCCTCACGCGACGCAGCCTGACCGAGTTCCACGCCGGCTACAAATACCTGCTGATGGCTCACAACCCATTGCAGTACAAGGTGCTCGGCAAACTGCTGGGCAGCATGGGCAACACGGATGCCGAAACCATCGGGCCACGCTATTTCAGCCAGTTGATGGCCGCCCTGAAAAAATGCGCGACCCGCCGCACCCACACCAATGTCCTGCAACACCTCACCGGCTACCTGAAGCAATCCATCAGCGCCGAAGACAAACAGGAAGTGCTGCAGGTCATCGGCCAATACCACCAGGGCATCGTGCCCTTGGTGGTGCCGTTGACCCTGCTCAAACACCATTTCCGCCAGCACCCCGATCCCTATATCGCCCGCCAGGTATACCTGCAGCCGCATCCGGAAAACCTCAGCCTGCGAAATGCCATCTGATATGACCGACTCCCTTGAAGCGCCCGTCGATTACGCCAGTGCACTGGAACAGGGCTGGTTGCCCATTCGCGAAGTGGCCCGGCAGACCGGCGTCAATGCCGTGACCCTGCGGGCCTGGGAACGCCGCTATGGCCTGGTGGTGCCGCACCGTACCCCCAAGGGCCATCGGTTGTTTTCCGCCGAGCACGTACAACGTATCCAGGCCATCGTCACCTGGCTCAATCGCGGTGTCGCGGTCAGCCAGATCAAGCAACTGCTCGATGCCGGCCCGACCCTCGCCGAGCCTGCCACCAACGATTGGCAGGCCTTGCGCCAGGACCTGGCGCGGGCCATCAGCCAGTTGGCCGAACGCCAGGTCGATGACCGTTTCAACCAGGCCATGTCGCTGTACCCGCCGCGCACCTTGTGCGAACAGTTACTGATGCCCCTGCTGGCGGAACTCGAGCAACGCTGGCAAGGCCAGTTCGGCGGGCAGATGGAGCGGGCGTTCTTCTACACCTGGCTGCGCAGCAAGCTGGGCGCGCGGATCTATCACAACAATAGGCAACTCAAGGGCGCACCGGTCTTGCTGGTCAACCATTCGGACCTGCCCATGGAGCCACACCTGTGGCTGACCGCCTGGCTGGTGAGCAGCGCCGACTGCCCGGTGGAAGTCTTCGACTGGCCCTTGCCGGCCAACGAATTGGCCCTGGCCAGCGAGCACCTGAAGAGTCGCGCCGTGCTGCTGTATTCGAGCAAGGCCATGAACCTGGCGGCGCTACCCAGGCTGCTGGTGGGTATCAACTGCCCGATCCTGATTGCCGGACCAACGGTATGCATCCATTTCGCCGAGTTATCCGTAAGTACCCGGGAGAGCGCTGAGATGACCCTGGCCGAAGACCCGTTGTCCGCTTACCAGAGCCTGACCCGGCTCGGCCTGATCTAGCGCCCTCGCCCACGAATCAAGGAATGACTATGCAACTGCTCTGGCTGCGCACCGATCTGCGCCTGCATGACAACACCGCCCTGGCCGCAGCCGCCGGGCAAGGGCCGACGGTCGCTGTTTACCTGGTGACGCCCGGGCAATGGCAATTGCACGACGATGCCCCGTGCAAGGTGGATTTCTGGCTGCGTAACCTGCAGGTACTGAGCAAGGCCCTGGCCGCGCTGAATATCCCGCTGCTGATTCGTCATGCCCAGACCTGGGAGCAGGTGCCCGAGGTGCTGGGCACCCTGTGCCAGACGCTGAAGATCGCTGCCGTGCACGTCAACGAAGAATATGGCGTTCACGAAAGCCGCCGTGATCAAGCCGTGGCGCACACCCTTGAAGCACAAGGTGTGAGCTTCCATAGCCACCTGGATCAACTGTTCTTCAAGCCCGGCAGCGTATTGACCCGCACCGGCACCTACTTCCAGGTCTTCAGCCAGTTCCGCAAGGTCTGCTACAGCCGTCTGCACGGCGCCTTGCCGCGCCTGGTCGCAATACCCAAAGCCCAGGCAGAGTTGGTGTTCAAGGCCGATCCGGTGCCTGGCGAAGTCGACGGGTTCGCGCGCCCCAGCCAGGCCCTGCGCGACCTCTGGCCTGCCGGCGAGGATGAAGCCCGGCGGCGCCTGAGCACCTTCGCCGAGCAGCAGATCGACTATTACCAGAGCGAACGGGATTTCCCGGCCAAACCCGGCACCAGCCAACTCTCCGCCTACCTCGCCGCCGGTGTGATCTCGCCTCGCCAGTGCCTGCACGCGGCGCTGCAAAGCAACCAGGGCGAGTTCGACAGCGGCAGTATCGGCGCCGTCACCTGGATCAACGAACTGCTCTGGCGCGAGTTCTACAAACACATTCTGGTGGGCTATCCACGGGTCTCGAAGCAGCGCGCCTTCCGCGTGGAAACCGAAGCCCTGGCCTGGCGTCAGGTGCCGGAGGAACTGGCGGCCTGGCAAGAAGCCCGCACCGGCCTGCCGATCATCGACGCGGCCATGCGCCAACTGCTCGAAACCGGCTGGATGCACAACCGCCTGCGGATGGTGGTGGCGATGTTCCTGACCAAGAACCTGCTGATCGACTGGCGCGAAGGCGAACGCTTTTTCATGCGCCACCTGATTGACGGCGACCTGGCGGCCAACAACGGCGGCTGGCAATGGAGCGCGTCCACCGGCACCGACGCGGCGCCCTACTTCCGGATTTTCAACCCCCTGAGCCAATCGGAAAAATTCGACCGCGAAGGCCTGTTTATCAAGCACTGGCTACCGGAACTGGCCGGCCTGGACAAAAAGGCCGTGCATAACCCGGCGGCACTCGGCGGCCTGTTCGGCCTGGCAAGTTATCCACAGCCCATGGTCGACCTGGGCCGCAGTCGCGAGCGTGCCCTCGCCGCCTTCAGGAACCTGCCACAACGGCTGGAGGCCGGAGGTGCCCATGAGTGAGTTCCTGCACCATTTCGCCCAGCAATTCGTCCTGCTCGACAAGGACAACCTGTCAGGCCTCGGCGAACTCTACAGCGACGAGGTGCTGTTCACCGACCCGCTGCACGAAATCACGGGCCTCGTGGACCTGCAGCACTATTTTGCGCGGATGTACGCCTCGATCAGCGAGCTGCAATACAACATCCACGGCCTCGATCACGTCGGTGAGGGCGAAGGTTATCTGCGCTGGCACATGAGCTATCGTCATCCGAGACTGGCCAGAGGAAGGCCTGTTCACGTCGATGGGTGTTCGCATCTGTTGTGGTTCGACAAGGTCTATCGGCATCGCGATTACTTCGATGCCGGGGCCTTGTTGTATGACCATGTGCCGCTACTGGGCCACGCAACGGCCTGGTTGAAAAGGAGATTGGGATGAGCATTACACCTCCACGACGTATCTGGCTGACGGGCGCCAGCAGCGGTATCGGCGCGGCCATCGCCGAAGTCCTGCTCAAGGCCGGCGTACACCTGGCCGTCAGCGCCCGCAGCCTCGAACCGCTGCAAGCCCTGGATAAGCGTTATCCCGACCAGGTCCTGCTGGTGCCCGGAGACCTGACCGACAGTCAGCAGGTCCGCGAAATCGGCGAGCGCATCACCCAGGCCTGGGGAGCCCTGGACACGGTGATCCTCAATGCCGGCACCTGTGAATATGTCGATGCCCAGGCCTTCGATGCTTCGATCATCGAGCGGGTGGTACGCACCAACCTGCTGGCCAGCAGTTACTGCATCGAAGCCGCCTTGCCGCTGCTGCGCGCCGGCATCCAGCCGCATCTGGTGGGCATCGCCAGTTCGGTCACCTTCCTGCCGCTGCCCCGGGCCGAAGCCTATGGCGCGTCAAAAGCCGGCATGCGTTACCTGTTCGAATCCCTGCGCATCGACCTGGCCCACGAAGGCATCACCGTCACCGTGGTCAGCCCCGGCTTCGTCGACACACCGCTGACCCAGAAAAACGACTTCCCCATGCCACTCAGTTGGTCAGCCGAGAAAGCCGCCGAGCATATCTGTGAAAAGCTCAGGCAACGGCCCCTGGAAATTGCCTTTCCGGCGCTGTTCATGGCCGCGCTCTGGCCCCTCTCGCGCCTGCCCAGACGGCTGCAACTGGCTATAGGCAAACGCATGGCCCGCACCTCCGCGCAAAACAAGGGTCAGTCATGAAAATTGCCCTTGTCGGCAGCGGTATCTCGGGGCTGACCTGCGGACACCTGCTGAGTCGCCAGCACGAGATCACCCTGTTCGAGGCCGCCGACCGGATTGGCGGCCACACCCATACAGTGGACGTGACGGTCAATGGCCAGCGCCATGCCGTGGACACCGGTTTTATCGTGTTCAACGACTGGACCTACCCGAACTTCATCCGCCTGTTGAGCAGCCTGGGCGTGGGCTACAAAGCCACCGAAATGAGTTTCTCGGTATGCGACCCGGCCACGAACCTGGAATATAACGGCAACAACCTCAACAGCCTGTTCGCCCAACGGCGCAACCTGCTGTCGCCAGGGTTCTGGGGCATGCTGCGCGATATCCTGCGCTTCAACCGCCAGGCCCTCGAAGACCTCGAACAACAGCGCATCGCCAGCGACACCACCCTCGGCGACTACCTGCGCGACGGTGGTTACGGTCAGCGCTTTATCCAGCACTACATCGTGCCCATGGGCGCGGCGATCTGGTCGATGTCCCTGGCCGACATGCTCGGTTTCCCGCTGCAACTGTTCGTGCGTTTCTTCAAGAACCACGGACTGCTGTCGCTGAGCAACCGCCCGCAATGGCAGGTGATCGAAGGCGGTTCACGCCAGTACATCGAGCCGCTGATCGGCGGATTTCGCCAGCACATCCGCCTCGACTGCCCGGTGAGCCGGGTCGAGCGCGATGAGCGCGGCGTGACGATCCACAGCAGCGCCGGCAGCGAGCGCTTCGACAAGGTGATCTTCGCTTGCCACAGTGACCAGGCGCTGCGCCTGCTCGCCGCCCCCAGCGAGGCCGAACGGCAGATCCTCGGTGCCCTGCCCTACGCGGACAACGAGGTGGTGCTCCATACCGACACCCGCCTGTTGCCGGATCGCCGGCTGGCCTGGGCCAGTTGGAACTATCGCCTGGGCGGCGAAGGCCAGCGCCCGGCCGCCGTCACCTACAACATGAACATCCTGCAGGGCATCGAGAGCGACACCACCTTCTGTGTCAGCCTCAACCAGGGCACAGAGATCAATCCGCTGAAAATCCTCGCCCGCTACACCTATGCCCATCCCCAGTACAGCCTGAATGCTGTCGCCGCGCAGAATCGGTGGGAAGAGTTATATGGCGATCAACATACTTATTATTGCGGCGCCTATTGGGCCAATGGTTTCCACGAAGACGGCGTGACCAGCGCCCTGCGGGTCTGCGCCGCCTTTGGTGAGTCACTGTGAACAGCGCCCTGTACAGCGGCTGGATCAGCCACCGACGATTTTCACCGCGGGTCCATGCATTCCGCTACCGGATCGGCCTGCTGTACCTGGATCTCGACGAACAGGATACGGTGCTCGGGCTGTCGCCCCTGGCCGGCAGCCAGCGCCTGGCGCCCTTTGCCTTTCGCGAAACCGACTACCTGCGCAGCTTCACGCGCCAGGGCATGCGCCTGATCGATGCGGTTCGCCTGCAAGTCGGTGAAGCCCTCGGGCAAACCCCACAAGGCCCGATCCGCCTGCTGACCCAGGCCCGCAGCTGGGGCCTGGCGTTCAACCCGGTGAGCTTCTTCTACTGCCATGACCTCGACGGCAAGCTGCTGGCGATTCTCTGCGAAGTCACCAACACCCCCTGGGGCGAGCACTACCACTACGTGCTGCCCGCCGAGGGCGACGGTCACCAGCACGTCAGTGTGGCCAAGGCCTTCCATGTCTCGCCGTTCCTGCCCCGGGACCTGGAATACCGCATGAGCTTCAGCCCGCCCGCCGAACGACTCGGCGTGCACATGGCCGACTGGCAGGGCGACCTCAAGGTCTTCGACGCGACCCTCAGCCTGCACCGCGAAGTCCTTGATCGCGCCAGTCTGCACCGCTACCTGCGGCGCTTCCCCTGGATGACCGCCAAGACCTGCCTGGCGATCTACTGGCAAGCCCTGCGCCTGTTTCTCAAACGCACACCGATCTTCTCCCATCAGGCCGCCGACGGCACCTTCAGCCTGGCCGCCACGCAAACCGAGGAGCAACGCCATGAAAAGTTCTAGCCTGGAGAGCCGGGCCAATCGGTTCAGCGCCAACAGCCTCTCCAGCGCCGTCTTGCGCCGAGGTGTGCTACGCCAATTGAACCAGCTGCGCCATGGCCAGTTGCTGGTGGTCGAAGACGGCGAGCGACAACTGTTCGGCCAGGCCGGCGCCAGCCTGCTGGGCGAGATCCATATCCAGGACCCGGCGGTCTGGGGCATGGTCGCCGGCAACGGTTCCATCGGTGCCGGAGAGGCCTTTATCCATGGCTACTGGAGCAGCCCGGACCTGACTGCGGTGGTGCGGGTATTTGTCAGCAACCTGGACGTACTCGATGCCATGGAGAGTGGCCTGGCCCGCCTCGGACGGCCGTTCATCCAGATCCTGCACTGGCTCAATCGCAACACCCGCAAGGGCTCGCGGAAAAATATCGAAGCGCATTACGACCTCGGCAACGAGCTGTTCGAAGAGTTTCTCGATCCGACCATGATGTATTCCGCCGCGCAGTTCCTCAGTCCCGACGACAGCCTCGAACAGGCCCAGTTGAACAAGCTGGAGCGCATCTGCCAGAAGCTCGACCTGCAATCGAGTGACCATTTGCTGGAGATCGGCACCGGCTGGGGCAGCATGGCGATTTATGCCGCGCAGCACCATGGTTGCAAGGTCACCACCACCACACTGTCCCGGGAACAGTTCGCCTACACCCGGCAACGTATCGACAGCCTGGGCCTGCAAGACCAGGTTACGTTGCTGCTCGAGGACTACCGCGACCTCAGCGGCCAGTACGACAAGCTGGTGTCCATCGAAATGATCGAAGCCGTCGGCCATCAGTTCCTCGATAACTACTTCAAGCAATGCGCGCACCTGCTCAAGAGCGATGGGCTGATGCTGCTGCAGGCCATCACCATCCGCGAACAACGTTATGAGCAGGCCAGGAGCACGGTCGACTTTATCCAGCGTTATATCTTCCCCGGTGGCGCCCTGCCCAGCGTGCAGAAGATGCTCGAGGTGGTCAGCCGCGAAACCGACATGAACCTGCTGCACATGGAGGACTTCGGCCTGCACTACGCGCGCACCCTGCGCCTATGGCACGAGAACTTCCGCCGTGCCCACGGGCGCCTGAGCGAACTGGGCTACGACGATTATTTCCTGCGTTTGTGGGAGTTCTACCTGTGCTACTGCGAAGGCGGTTTCCTCGAACGCAGCATCGGCACCGCGCAGCTGCTGCTGGCCAGGCCGACAGCCCGAACGCAGCCGCTGCTCGGGCGCTTCGATAGTTGAGTTTCCCGAATGGCGGTTGGCCGCGCCCCGGTCCGGATCAGCTAAAGCTGGCGCAGTTGTTCACGCACCACGACTTCGCGTTCCGAGGCATTGAAAAACAGCTGGCGCGCCATGTTCAGGCTGATCTCGCTGCGCCAGATCCGGAACACCTCCAGGGCCCGCCCGGGTTGGCCCTGGCGGATCCGTTCAAAGCGCTCCTGCTCGGCCCGGGCCTGGGCCTTGACCCCGAGAAAACGCTCGTCCCAGCGCTTCAGATGAGCGCCATGGGCTTGTGGCTTGCCGTCCTTGCCCAAGGAGCCGCGCATCACGAACAACTCCTCCGGGGTGGTTTTTTCGGGATAGTGGAAATGCGCCACCCAGATATTCTTGCCGGCCGCCTTGTCGCGCACCACATACTCCTGGAGAAAGTCATCTTTCCCGAGTCTTGTGCGCGGCCCGTTGCGAAAGATCTCGACCTCGTTGTGTTCCTTGAGAAACAGCAGCCGCTCGGTGTCCGGCGCACTCGACTTGGTCACTGCGATTCGCGCCAGCAATCCCTCATGCCTGAGCGTCCCGGCCTGGAGACGCAGTTCCGAGGCCTGAACCTTGGCGGCGGAGATTTCGCTTTGGCTCACCGAACCGTTCGACTCGGCCAGCGCCCGGTCGATTTGCCCGGCCAGCGCCTCCAGCGCCCGCGCTTGCACTTCGAGCACATCCTGCAGATAGACCGGGTCCTTGGCGACCGGGATCTGCCGCTTGGCCATCTCGACCTCCCGACCGGCCTGGCGGATCTGGCTCTCGGCCATCTGCACCAGGCGCTTGAGGCCCGGCTGCGGCAGGGGCCTGGGCAAGGGGGCCGCCGCCGGCTTGGGCAACGGCTGCCAGTAGCCGTCCTCTTCTTCAACAAAGGAATCGATCGGTTGACCGGTCTGGGGATCCATCAACTCGACGACCTCATGGCCATCCTGGCGCGTGTCCCGAACATAACCGAGGTAGTTTTTCTTGCGGCGGGTACGGATGACTTTCCGGGTCTTGCCGGGTTGCCGCGACGGTACCTCAGGTTCGTCTTGCTCCGGAGCCTGCGCCTCGATGCGCTCGACCAGGCTGCGCTCGGCCTCCTGCTGCAACTCGACCAGGCGCCGGACAAACAGATCGCCCCAGACCAGACGACTACCTTGCGGCAAGAAGCCGGTCTTGTACTCGACCATGGCCAGCACTTCGTTATATTGACTCACGCAGGTGTTGAGCACCGCCATGTCCGCCTCGGCGGACAGCGGCGAAGCGGCTCGCTCATCGAGAATGGACTGGGAGGCCAAGGCACTGCGCAGATCCTCGAACTTCATCCAGATATCGCTATCAAGCTGCTGCGGATCCAGCTCCCGGAAGCAATACAGCCCGAGCCGACAGGTTCTGATGGCTTTCAATCCAGCCACATCACTCCCTTGCCCCCTGACCTCGCGGATGCCCTGGTATTCCGTCAAATCCCGGTTGCGATGACGGCCCAGTTCGGAAAACGCCTGTTTCTCCCGCTCCGCCCAGTCGATATACAGGTCTGCGGCACGGTTTTCTCGTTGCTCTATCTGCTGCCTTTCCAGCGATACCCGGCCCGCGGCGTCCTGATAGGGCAAGCGCTCAATGATCAGCAGGCAACGACGTTCGACGATCCTTATCGAGTCCAGGGCAAACTGCATCCCCACGACGAACCGATGCAAGCAGGCAAAGAGTGTCCCCTTGTAGCCCCGCAGGAATACCGTCTCGTTCATCCGCAGCTTGTTGATCTGTTGCTCGTAACCGTCGAGAAAAGCTTTTACCCGGTCGCCGAGGCGGTCCATTCGAGCGAACCACTGCTGGTTGGTATAACGCTCGGGATTGCCTTCCATCGTCCTCAAGGCTTGCGCCTCGGGTAGTAGCGCTTCTGCCCGCGTCCCCTGCGCCTGAACCCCCTCATTCCACTCGTCCATAAAGCGCGAACTGACCTGGTCCCTCTGTTCCTGCTCCCGACGTTTTTCCTCCAGCAGGGCGGCTCTTCTTTTCCCGACATTTCCCGAACGCCCCGATCCGCCGCGCAGGCGTAGCTTCAAGTCCGGCGTCCAGCTTCCCGCGCCATCGTTTTTCAGATAGAACCCTTCACTACGAGCGTCCGGCGCGACCACCCGGACATTGCCCTCGGCATCCACCTTTACCGCAAACAGCCAGCCACCGAAGTAGGCTGCCAGCCGGCTCGACTCTTTCAATCGGATCAGTCCCTGCAAATCGCCGGAGGCGATGACTTCCCCCAGGGTCTCAGGCTCGGGCCAGGGATACGGGTAAATCTTCAAGGTGAACGAACTGACCGTCGGGCGCGAGGAGAGCGTGCCGGGCGCCACCGGGTTGTCCAGTTTCATCGGCAGTGGCCGGTCCGGCCCTTCGCTGATCGTTGCCCGGATCGGCGAGCGCTGGCCCTCCTCCATCGGGATCTGCTGCGGTGTCTCGGCGTGCGCCTGCTGGCGGGTCAAGCGATGTCCGAGAATAAAGGCGATATTCACCAATACATCGGCCCAGGCACTGGCCTTGGCCCCGGGGTCCTTTTCCTGCAGGCGTCGAAAGTCGGAATCGACACTGGCGACCACGGCGAAAATCCAGCTGGCCACCGCCGCCGGGCCGCGGATAAACATCAGCGCCACGTTGAACAGTTGCCAGCCGCCCTCCTTCAAGGTGTTCCAGCGCAACTCGGCATTGGACACCGATTGCCGGTCCGCCAGGGCGATCAGGGTCCTGGCCATCGAACCGAACAGGTGATGCAAGTAGTCGCCCTGGACCACCGCGTCATCGAGGGTAGCCGGGGCCACCGGCAACAGCGCGGCAAAGTCGTCCTCGAACGAGCGCCGCAGATGGGGCTCGACAAAGCCGCCATTGGCATAGGTGCGTCGGGCCTCATCGCTCAACCAGGCCAGGATGCTGTCCTGCACGGCACCGGGTTGCTTGAGCGCCGCGAACAGGGCCGCCAACGTCGGGTATTGCAGGAGCGGCTCGACGGGAGGCGTGGGGCGGGCGTCATTGTCGTGGGGACAAAAGGCCTTGCCCGGCGCCGACTGGAACTGCTGGAAGACCGACGCCTGTGGGTCGGCCTTGGCGAGCAGGGGCCGATAGAGAATGAACGGGCCATGGCGAGTGTCCCTCGGGCCGATAATGAACATGGACGCCACCACATCCGCGGCCGCATCGGCTTCGGCCTTGAAGGCCAGGGGACGCAGGACAATCTCCTGGCCGTTCACCTGGCGCTTTGCTGCGTCGGGCTGCACTAGCGCTTCGACATAGCGGTATCCCGATTCGTCGAAGTTCGCTTCGCCGCGAATCTTCAGCTCCAGTGCCGCCATGGGCAATTGCACCCGCAGTTGCTCGCTGAACAGTTGTTCCCGGCGCCGGGCCTCGTCGACGTCGTCGATAAGCTTGGCCCGCAGTGCATCCAGGTAGGTCTTGCCGATGTCCACGGCAGTGACCAGCCCCTTGACGTAGTCCGGGGTCAGCCATTCGGGCACCGGCATTTCCACGCCACAGTGGCGGATGCCGATCTTCATCTTCGCATGCCGAAAACCGCCGAGATTCTCCAGGGCAAACTCCGTCAGGCTCATCCGCACCTTGACCACCGTCCCCAGCGCCCCACCCGCGCCCCCGGCAACGGCCACCGCGATGACCTTGTCGAGTTCCAGGCGAATATCGTCGGGGTTGGCGATATCGGCGGTTTGCGGATGATCCTCGCCCATCTGCTTGAGCAGCGCCTTGGCGGCGAAGCCCGGCAGATCACCCACGTCATCAAGATAGGCCTTGCCGCCCGACGCGCGCTGCACATCGGCGAGTTTTTCCAACAGGGCGCGGTAGGCCCCGAGGTCTTCGCTCGGCGCCCCCAGCAACCAATGTGGCAAGCCGTCACTGAGCGCCGCCAGCGCTTCGGGCAACTCGACCACCGTATGGGGCTCTGCCCGCACCGGCGTGAAAAACCAGTTATCGGGACGGGTGATCGCGTCGAGCCGGCGCTGGTAGTCCTCGAGCGTCCACTCGCTATCGGGCCCGATCAGCGAAATCGCCTGGAGCTGGTTTTCCAGCAGGCTTTCGGCAAGGCTGGCGAGCGCTTGCTCCAGCTGCATATCCGGGTCGCCCTTCTGCCAGAGCAGATGTTCGCGATACTCGATATTGCGACCATTGGCCCGGGCACTCATGAACAAGGGCACCAGTTCTCCGAGATCCGTGGTGCTGGCCCTGAAAAGGCCTTTGGCCAGACTGAGCACCAGCGGGTTCTGCTCGATCCCCCGTTCCTTGCGGCGGGCCACCAGCACGGGCAAGGCTTCCGGATAAGCGCCGCCCCAGGTGTCCTTGCTCACCGCCTGTACGCCATAGAGAGAAAATTGCTCCTCGGGCCGTTCCAGATTGATCGACATAAAGGCACGATGCTGTTCACGATCGGCGGACAGGATCCGCCCCAGTATCCTGCCAAGCCGATAAAAGCGGCTGTAGCCGTCCTCATCCTCGGCGTTCCAATAGTCGACCAAGGCCTGCTGATAGAGTTTCAGCAGGATATCGCCCCAGGACCCGAGCACAGCCTGGATGGCCGGCGCATCCACCACAAGCCGGTCACCGGGCAAACTGTCGAGCTTGATCTCCAGCACATGCTCGGCGGTAAAGACCGGCGCCACGCCGGTCATGAAATGCTCGAGCACCAGGTCGATCACGGCGCGATATTGATAGCCGCCCGAGAACCTTTTTCCGTCGCGCTCAAGCCATTGGAGTTTGCCGACATACAGATGCGAGGCATTGCGCTGCGGATTCCAGCGGCTGAAAAAATACCCCTGGATGGCCGACAAGGCCACTTCCCGCAAAGTCGGCGGCTGGGCAAAAAGCGCCTTGGCCGCCTCGATCTCGTGCTCAAGCGACAGGCCTGGCAGTGTGACTGTGTCATTCATACAGACTATTCCCTTCAAGCAGATCCGACAGGTCTGGGTTCAAGCGCCATGCCCGGCACCGAACACCGGTACAGGGCCAGTAGACGCCTGACACACCAGGCCCATGCGGTATCCGCTTATCGTGGAAATATTCCATACCGCTATCCGCCAGCCAAACCAGCGGCGCCACTTGCTCGGAGGGTTCAATGGGTGAAACTAGTCCACCTCGGGTACCCAGGAAGCTATCTTCAGTCGCATGGAAAAATGCCTGAGATCGCGTAGCGCGTCGGCGGTTGAAGTGCCCAGGGCCAGACGCATAGTCTCGTCGCTGTATTCAGGGGAGATCAGCAGGCCCCACAGTGGCTGCGCCACCGTTCGAGGATGCCGGGACAAGGTCGTGAACAGATCGGGGGTGTCCAGCAACAAGGCCACCCGACTGTTGGACAACCTGCCTGAGGCGGGTGTGAACGCGGCCGTGACATAAGACATGGCGAACGAGTCGTTGAGTGTCTGTTCACTCACATACGCGACAAACTCAAGCAGTGTGTCGGCAAAGGCCCGGTCGCCAGGATGCCGACGCCGATTGAGGGCGCGCTCGACGATATTGCGCAGATTGTGATCGTCGAACGGGCGCATCCACTCCGTATCGACGATCTCGTGTTCCTGCATCTCGCCCGCACGGGTTTCCAGGTAATCGGAGATAATCCTCAAGCGGGCATTTGACAGGCGCGGGTCCCGTATCAAGTACGCCAACTCTTCCAGCCCGACACTCCAGCCCAGATGAAAGCTGAAGACGTCCGAGCGCAGGACAATATCCGCCCTCGCCGATAAATCGGCAAAGCGCCCCAGCGCCACTCTCAGCGAGGCAACGCTCCTTTGCCCTTCATCGTAGGCCCTCCAGTTGCTCAGCAGCGCCTCCCGGTCAACGAACAGATCGTCCCTGTTGTTACGCTCGGGGTTCCTCTCGAAAAAAGCCAGGTAGTCATCCAGAAACCTGTCGATTTCGGCCGGATCCGGTTCAAGGCGATTGCCGGCATCATCGAAGCCGATTGCCCGATAATGATCAGTCAGTTCCTGAACCGTCAGGCCGTACTCCAGCAGGATGTACATGACCTCATTGCTCGGCCAGATATAACGACGGGCGAACCGTTGCAGCAGCCTGTCCAGCTCTTGGCTCAGTTGCGGCCCGGGAAGCAGGGTATGGCTCAGAAACGCCCGGATATCACGATCACGCTGGAACAACCCCTGCATGGGATTTCTGAACGGCAGATAAGCCGCGATGATCTGCAGTAATTCAGCAGGCAGGTGCGCCTCTCCCGTGCGGGTCGTCCATAGCAGTTGCCGGTTCTGCCGGTCGTTTGGCCAATTCGCAATGTTGTTCAGATAACGGATAGCCGGCCTGAAAAGACCGAGCACCGCCAGGTGCTCCTCGATCCTCGACAGGAGATCGACCGGCAAGACACCGTTGTTTTCGGCGCGCAGCGTTATCAGTTGGCGTGCGCTGTCTGGCCAGTCGTCGATAAGCTCCGGGTTATTCGCCATGGCCGATGCCAGCTGTGACTCGTAGGATTGTCCATTGACGATCCGGGTCAGCACCGCGAACGCATGGTTGCCCAGAATGCCCTCCAGCGGGTAGGCCACGTCAAACAATGCCTGCTGCACGGGAGTGCGTCGCGAGACCACATAGTCAGCCACTTGCGGGTGTTGATCGATATGATCCGCGACCCTGGCCCGCAGGTTCTGCCCTGAGTGCCCTGAGTGCCCCCTGCCCGCCAGGGCACCGGCCAGCGCATTGAAGAAACAATCGCCATCGGCGGGAACGTCCTCCCAGCGCCGGTTTCTCCACATCTGGTAGTGATTGCTTTCGATCCTGCGCAATACGACATCACTCACGGTTCGCTCGGGGTGGCGAACCGTGGGGTGCGTCACCTGGTGACGTCCCGGGCTATAGCGCACCGACCAACCCTGTCCCGCACTGATCTCGTCGAGAATCAGCAAAGCCCTGTGCCGTGGCCAGTCCGCAAGCTCGGTCATCAGCGAGGGGACCAGATCCATGATAGGGGTGTTCCAGTTTCCGGGCCTGCGTATGGCGTCGGAAATGCGCCCGGCAGTGGTTTGCACGACAGGCACGTTCGGAGTCGGCGTTTCCAGCCTTGGTCGTGACGGGCCGGGTTGGGGGGTCAGGGGAGAAGCGGCGGGCCGTTTACCGCCCAACTCATAGCCCAAGCGCCCCTCGGGCTGACGCCGGGGCGCATTGAAGAACGGCCTCTTCGGTACCCGCGCCGTTGCCACGGCCCTGGGCGCGGGGGCCAGCACCTTTCGGCCACCCTCGGTGGCGCGGTACACCAGGGCGAAGACGCCCTTGTCTTGCGGTAAAAGCCCCGTGGCCCTTAGCGTATTGAAGGTGATCAAGGTTCCCCTGGCCGCCCGCAAGCCCACCGCCCCGAGCGTGCTCACGGTGGGAAGCACTTCAGCCGCGGTCAGCACCAGGTTGAGACGGGTCCGGAGCTCGACCTCCGCGTTGCTCCTGGCGCGATGATCCGCATGCCGGATCTGAAAGCGCACGCTCGCCTGCGCCAGTTCCCTGATGAAATGCCCGCGCAATGGCAGGCAGCTCACCAACGCTCCCGAGCCCGTCAGTCCCAGCAAATGCTTGATCTCGCTTTTGTTCGCGGTGGCGATGCGCTGGGTGAAGTAGCCTTGCCACTCTTCGCTGTTCAGCAGTTCCCGGACACCCGTCTTCAAATCGGCAAACTCGCAAATATCGTTGCCATCCGGGCTGTCCGGAAAATAAACCCCCACCGTTCCCACGGTTTGTCCCCCTTGGAGGTGATCGGAAAACACCAGCACGCCATCGATACTGGCGGGGTCAGGTACCCAGTAGCCGGCAGGTGGACGCGCCATGAAACTGTTACCCAGGAACAGACGACACACCTGCACATCCCGGCCATTGACCTGCAGGCGCGAGGCCGGCTCGGGTGACAACAGGACTGTCTCCAGCCAGCGTGGAACCTGTTTCTCCGTGAGCGTGATGCCATTGACCTCGGTACACACCTGCGCCCTGAACACCTCGCCATTGTCCTTCAGGGCCGCCTCCAGGCTTTTCAATTTCAGCGTGAGGAGGGTCAGCGCTTGCGTGGCGCTGGCAATGGCGCGACTGGTTGGCGTGTCGTCCTGCAAGGTCTTGTGGAGCAGCGCCCGATAGTTTTTATCGACATCGCAGGTTTTCACCAAGGTCTCGATGTAATCGGGGCCCAGGACGATGTGATAACCATTGGCCGGATTGACCAGTTCATCGCCCTTGCTGTCGCGCAGCTTCGTCGGCATCAGCACCACGATGTCCTTGCTGGCCTCAGCCTTCCAGGCCGGCAAGTTATTGATCACCAGTTCAGTCAACGACATGGCGTGGGACTGATCACCGAATATCGCGCGGTCGATCACGGTCATCCAATGGTGCCACTTGACTTCGGGCACATCGAAACGAATCACCATCTGGTCCGGGTCGGGATCCAGTCCCGGGTAGCTTTTGTGCAGGTACTCCCTGGCCTGCTGTCGGGCAAACTGATTCAGCGTCGGGATATCCCGGGTCAACTCGCTCAATACCCGTTGCGCGGCAACGATCTTTTTCTCCAGCGCCCGATACTGCTTCTGCCGTGCTCGCGTGGCGGTTTTATAAAAAGCCGGACGCATGGATTCGAGCACATCCCGGTTATGCGCGGCCACCAGGCCTTCGACGCCCGCCATGGGCATCGACGAAGCGTCTTCGAGTTTTTTGGCGAGCGACTCTATCGTCAAGGTTGCGCGACTGGCCTCATGCAGCACATTGACCAGCGTGGCGTACTGCTGATCGAACAGGTCGCGGGCGGCCTGTTCAAAAACCTGCTCGAGGGGTTCATCGTCGATCCCCTGGATCGTCCAGGCGGTCCCGGCATGGTGGAGTTGAACCTCTTCTTTCAATACCTCCGGCGAAGAGAATCTCTGGAAGCCGCCCTCCCGGGAGTAAAGAAAAAGACGCGTCTGCCCCGGCAGCTTCAAGACCATGGCAGCGGGCCATTTGCGTACCTTTCCGTCACCCGCCATCAACCTGACAGCATGGGCCTGGGCAACGGGGCTTGTGCCCAGGCGATTGCGCGCTTCTCGGGAAGGGTGGGCCGCCAGGTCATCCAGGAGGTTATCGTCCCGCTGTTGCTGAGTGCGTTCCGTGGAGGTGAGCTGGCTCTGCGGGGGGCGATCGGTTTTATAGAGTTGCAGCGCGTATTGGTATTGCCATTGAAACTCATGGGCGAGGAAGGCTTCTGCCGTAAGCCCTTGCGGATTATCAAGCGCCTCGCCCCAACGGCAAGTCCTCCATTGCCGGTAATCCCCGGTCAATTGCTCGTGTAATGCTCGGTTGCTGCCGGGTTCGGCAATATAGAGCGCGGTCGCCAGCGTACGCAGTATTTCCGCACTCGCCGGACAACCCAAAAGGCTGTCCGCCTCCTCGATCGCCTCCGGGTGATCGGACAACACCACGGCACCGGAAGAATAGGTCGCCGCCGTATCGGTGATCAGCCCCTGCTTCATCGCCGCCATGAATGTTTGGGAGGCCATCTGTTTTCGCGTGCCGTCCGCGCCCACGGAAAATGTGTTGATGTACAAGGCATCCGGATCAAGCACCCGTTGGTGGAGGCCGGGAAAGTCTTCTTCGGTAAATCTCAAGCGGATCTGCGCAATCAAATAATGGCCGAGCACAGTGTCGAAAGTCGGCTGGCTGGCCAGCAGCGCAGCCACTCTCTGGTCCGACTGATCCAGAAGGTCCAGTTGCGTTATCTGTTGTTCTTCTTGTGAGCCGACCAAAGGTGATGTCGCATTTGCAGCAGGCGTGGCTTCAGTGTTCATGATGGATTCCCTTCGGGAGCAGAAAAGTGCCGGTACAAACGCAAACCGGCACGGCTTTGCAGCCAGTACACAGGGGAAACTCGTCTGAAGGCGGTAGCCCGATAGGACCGCGCCTGGCCTGGCGCCTTGCATGCCCGGCTATCGCGAGACCCGCTCCCCGGGCATACAGCACCGTGGCACTGGCATACACTGGCGCCCATGACCACTATCCCCCTGACCGACCTCACCACACCGGCAATCAGTTGCTCTTCCTGCGCGGCCTGCTGCTGCCGGCTGGAGGTGCTGCTGATCACCGATACCGGTGTGCCCGAGCGCTATATCGATATCGACGATTGGGGCGGCGAAGTGATGTTGCGCCTGGACGACGGCTGGTGCGCGGCGCTGGATCGCGACACCATGCGCTGCACCATCTACGCGAAACGCCCGTTGATCTGCCGGGAGTTCGAAACCGGCTCGGAGGAGTGCATGGAGGAACGCCAAGGAATCACCACGGCCTATCGCTGAATCGAAGGACCGAATCAGGGCGATTTCATCCCTGAGTCAAAGACACGTCTCATATATCCAGTGAACCCGCTCAATCCACACTTGGGACCACACGTCACAAGCAGCGGGCAACTCAATGTTGCCCCCGGACCCTGAGATCACTGGCTCATGAAAACCCTCGACCCTCCCCGTATTTCGCCCCCCGGCGCCGCCGATAGCCCTCCGGCGCCGATCGACACCGCGCAGCTCCAGTCGCAGTTGCTGCTGTCGCTCAATAGCGCCAATGCGCAAGTGGCCGCCCTGCTCGATGAGCTGCCGCGCCCGGCCATGCCCGAAGTGAATCCGACGACTGACAAGACCGAGCAGATACGCCAACTCCAGCAGGCTTATCTGGCGCAGTTGCAACGGTTCTGGACACAACCCAATAGCGCCACCGACGGTTTGCCCGCCGATCAATGGCTCGCACTGACCCTGGAGACGCAACTGCGGACCGAGGCGCAACTGCGCGGCGTCGATGGGACGCTGGACGCCGATGACCGGCAACTGATCGACCAGGTACTGGACCTGCCCACACGGGAACAACGGGAAAGTGCACTGCCTGTCCTGCCCGTCGTCTATCGACCCGGGGTCTACTGCATCGCCTTCCTGGAAGAAAATACCTCGGCCCCGACCCCATGGCCTGGCGCATTCGTAATCACCAGCCGAGACGGTGCGGTGCTGCAGGGCAGCGATCCCGACCCGAAGCAGTTCAAGGGCAAGAAAGCGGTCGAGATCCACAGTGATCTCGGGCCGGTCGTGCTCTACACCCTGGAATATGGCCTCGAAACCTTTGCCTCCCTCAGGATCCTGCACACGACACTGCTGGTGCGAACCGGGCAAAAAATCGCTGACCGTTTCAGCGCCAGCGATGACAAGCACGAAAACCTGTTCGCCTGGCAGGTCCGGTCACTGCGCAATGCCCAGCAACGGCAGGTGAACGATGTGTTTGCCGCCTCCCCGGCGGACGCGTCGCAGGCCATGCTGGAACGCCTCGAAGCCGCCGCGGACCTACGTGACGTCCTGGATATCGGCACGCGAGTGAATCGACGTGCGCAAGCCTTGCAATACAGCATCTGGCGGCAAGTCTTCAAGGCGGCCGACAGGCAAGACTGGCAACGCTACAGCACCGCCGCCGGCCGAGTGCAGGCCGGCCGCCTGGCGCTGGCCCTGGCCTTGATCAATGTACTGCCGCCAACCTCGCCCAACGACAGCTACGACGGGCCGATCATCCCGGATCAAGCGGCACTGGAGGCCATCGTCCAGGCCCTGAGCGAGCAGCCGTCGGCCTCGGCCTCGGCCACCGCGCAGCGGGCGCAGGCGATACGCGATACCTGGCAATACGCCAATGCCGCGTGCCTGCAACTGGCGCTCCTGGACGCCACGCTCCGCGGCCGAATCGCTAGGCGCCAGCGACAGTGGGTCCAGGTGGTGCTCGACTATCCGACCCCGGCCACTCGCCCCACGATCGGTACACACGTCATCAGCGCCAATGCGCTGGGTTTGTGGGTACATCACAAGAATGCCCAGAGCACGCTCCATATCATTGGCGGCGGCGTACTCGCGATCACCAGCGCGGACCCGGACGACCCGAGTGTGGTGCTGCATACCCCGGATTCAGCCGATGACAACGACCTCAAGGTACTGAGCCAACGCGGTGACCTGGACCGGTATTTCCAGGAACCGCCATGGCGGGACTACGTTGCCGCGCGACTGAGAAAATCCAGTACGCCAACCCTGCAGTCGCCGCCCCCGGCAAACGCCGCTCACGTCCAACTGATCCCGATGCCGGGCAACGTGCATCAGTGCCTCTACGAAATACAGCGTGACGCGCTGATCGAGCAGGCCCGCCACCGTCTCCCCGACGGGACCGCGAGTAACCGGCAAGCACTCATCGATCAGTGGGCGTTTGGCAATGTCGTCGCTCAGAAGAACGCCGGCTTGATCAGCACCTTCCTGCCCGCAAAGGCTTGGCTGCCACGAATAAGGGCGACCGGACAAACAGACATTGCAGTGCAGCCGGGCAGCCGGGCAACAGATCGCCTGGGCACAACCAGTACCGACACCCTGCCACCTGCGAGCACGGACATTGCGACCCCGGTCAGCCGGACGGGTGCCGACGGCAAGACCTTGCTGACTGCCGGCCCGGTCCTGCAAGCGATGCCCCAGCCACGCCAAACCCTCGGCACCGTGCGGCTGAGGTTGCGAGGCGGTGCGCCGACGGGGCCATCCCTCGGCGGGCGATTGCCTCCTGCCGTATCAGCGCGACTTTCAACCCTGGCCGGCCTGATTCGCCTGGGGTCCTGGAACTCACAGGTCATGGACATCATTGCGCCCCTCATGCCCAGCCTGGCGGAGTGGCCGCAAGACAGCAACCTGGTGATTATCGACGCCCGCGATCCGGGATTTGGCTGGTCAGTACGCTACCGGCAGGGACTGCGCGAAGACACCTATGGATACCGGGTGAACCCGGAGTTGTTCGGTGCCCTCCATGATGTGGTGCTGTACCGATACAGTCCGAATCATTATCGCGTCTGGCTCGACGGCAACCCGGTGGACGTCCCCGCCGGAGAGGACAGCTTCTTTCATGCCGTGGCCCTGTCACTGAACCAGGACCATGAGCCCGACACATTCACGGTCGAGAGACTGCGCAATGCCGCCGCCGATCATATCGAACACAATCCGGATATCGCGCCCTTCGTGACCGCCGAGCATTTGCCTCTCTATGCCCAGGCACTGGAGCATTGCCTGGAACTGAATATCTGGCTGGGCGATAGCAGCTATCGAGAGTTGACCGCCATCCTCAAGGGGGCCGCCAATCCATACGGTCTCTTTCAGCCGGCCATCCGCTACCTGGAGACGACTTTGCCGGCCCGCTCACAAAGGATCCGCGCCGCCGTCGATGATGCGTTCAACTCCGTTCGCGAGCGCCATGACCTGCGCCCGCTACCCGCCGAAATACGTCAGATCGTTGATCGCTACATTGACAGCGACCCTCGTCCGGAACTGTCCTTGTGGGTCGACGAGCCGAGGCGCAGGCGGTTGCTGGAAACACTGTTGAACGGCCCCTCACAAGCGGCAGACATCGACTTCCTGACTCACCACACCTTCATTTTCAATGACAGCGTCCGGCATATTCTGCTGGAGTATGGGGTGACGGCCACCCAGCTACGCCTGTATGCCGCCCAGCACGTGGGCAATCAGATCAGCGCACGACGTGACCTGATCAGGGCCGTGCTCGGTCGTGTCCCGGCGCTGCTTGAGCGGGTCGATATCATTTTCAGTTCAGCGAACCTGACCCCGCCCCTGGAAGAGGGGCTCAACACCAATCAAATCGCCCATTTGCTCCACGATCCGCAAATCTCAACGGACAGGCTACGATTGATCGCCCGCTGCGCGGATGCCGGCATCATCCGTATCAACCTGCTGGAGAACGCCGACGGGATAAAGTCGTTGACCGACGACGTGTTGAGCCGGCTCCTCGGACATCAGCAGGAACTGCTGGCGGTGGCCCGGCAAATGGGCTTCCAGGAAATCGCGCCGCTGCTTTTGCCCTTCAAGACCAATGCTACTGCATGGAGCCGACATTGCTTCCGATCGGCCTATCTCGCCAATGCCAGGCTCCAGCTTCTGCTCGATACACCCGAGTTGTTTACCTTGCTCAGGAAGAAGTCGGGCCGGGTCGTCGACAAGATGTGGACCCAACTGACCAGCAACACCCATGACAATGCCAGGATTCGATATGCACTGGCCAACCCGTTCCACACGCTCAGCAGCCTGGCCCAACTGAACAGAGTTCTGAACGCAGCTCTTCCGAACACAGGAGAAGCCGGACCTTCGACGCAGTCGCAGCCGGCCTGGCTGAGGGGATATGAGATGCGCAGCCGATCGGCGCTGGATCCGACCGGACCGGATGCGCGAGGCCTGTATCTCACGCCGGACGGCAGGACGTACATCCTCTACGAGGGCCTGCGCTACGAAGTCCGGGCCTTCCGCGACAGGTTCCGGATCATCCATGCCACCGAAGGTTTCAGGCGCTCGACCTATGAGGTGCAACGCCGTACCGACGGCTCGTGGCAGATCATGGACACTCCCGGTCTGGGCGGCGATGTACGCAGGCCCTATCCCGCCATAAGCGAGCAATCGCGGATGCAACGCAACGCGTTCGCCGAGCTGGGCCAGGCCGCACAACAGGAATGGCAAAGGCTCGGAGCCGACTCGGCAGTGTCCGGCCGGGTCCCCGACCTGAACGCCATCGAATCCAGAGCCGCTGGCGACACGCTGGAGCTGATCGGCCCGGCTGGTGCACCACGCCAGCACCTGGAACTGGAGAAAGACAGCGCACTGGCCAGGCTCTCGGCACGTATCCGCGACACCGTCGATACGCTCCACCACGACTTCGAGTTCCAGGACGGTCAGATGCTGCCGCGCCCTGGCGTCACCCATCACGAGGTGGTCCATGGCCTGGCGCAACTCGATGGCCTGAACAGCCTGAATACCGGCTTCGCCCTGTTGCTGCTCAATAGCGGCAGGCGCCATGTCTTGTCGACGGAACTGGCCAGCGCGGTCCAGGTGCAGTTCTACACGCAACTGGCCCAGGTGGTGGCCGGCGTAGCCTGCGATGGAAAAATACTCGCCCAGGCGATTTACCTCGGCCTGAAGGAGGCCGGGCACCTGGGTACAGAAAGCATCAGCCTGCTGGACAAGGCCGGCCGAGTTATCAGTCTGGGCGGCAAGACACTGACCCTGGGTGGACTGTTGGCCGCCGGCAATGCCTTGCTGCTCCTCGCGAGCCTGGGGGTGGACAGCTATCTGCTGGCCCATGCCGAGAGCGCCGAGGAAAAAGCCACCTACGGCACCAACGTCGGGCTCGACACCCTCGCGCTGGGCACGGTACTGGCCGGGTTTGCCGAGGGCGCCGAATTTCTCGGGCCACTGTCGATACCCTTGGCCGGCCTGGGCCTGGGCGCCAGCAGCCTGGTGTCGGTGTTCTTTGCCAAGGCCCATAAGGTCCTGGCCACGGGTGAGCAATTCACCCGGGAGATCCAGGCCTATCGCAGCGGTTATATCGAGGATCCTGAAAGCCATGCGCTGCGGATGGCCGGTCCCGTGGTGGTGACCCATCTGGATCAGCGCAACGGCCAGGTCTACCTGGGCAGCCCGAAGATCTACGCCGTCGACAATTCGCATTCGGGCGATCCACGAGTGATCCTGGACGAACAGCAGGCGATCGATGTCGGCCAGGTCTTGGAGCTTCCCGGGCAGAGGCCGTTACCCGTTTCGGAAAGCCTCCGTACCCTGCATCTGCCGGGTACGCCCGAGCACACCTATCTGCCGCAATACGGCTGGCTAGTGGGCGCCACCCAGCGCAATGACGCGGAACTGCAGCTGTTCAAGGCGCTCGAGCAAAAGACCCAAGGCAAATTCATCGAAACCGAATGGGTCGCGGCCTTCCAGAAGGTCGTGGAAAAGCTCGAGCCCCGCTACCACGCCACGCGTATCCGGGTCAGCCTGGGACAGGTCGCGCCGCCGTTGGTCATGGACGATCTGGCGGAAGGCGGTCGGTACCTGCGCTACGACATCGAAGGCCAGGGTAGCCAATATGACCTCTACCTGAGTGACGGCGCGACGATCAATCTGTCCAGCTGTGCCACGTCACCGCCCTCCACCTGGGTGCTGCACACCGATCACCTGAGCCGCCCTGACGACATCCGGCTCGAGCCCGGCCGGCTGACGGTGGGCGGTGTCGTGGTGCAGGTTCAGGACAAGGAGGTCCTGTATACGGTCAACAAGCTTGATGAGGCCTTCCGGCTGGATCTTGCCGGCGGACGCTGCACGCTGGCGACACTGAGTGCCCGGGACCACGAGAACATCGATACGCTGGTGCAACGCCTGCAAGCACTGCAAGGCCGGCAGCAATTGGGCGCGCCGGTGCCTATCGAAGACCTGTCGGTGCCCGAGTGTCCGGGTCGGGGGATTTATTATCGGCCCACCGATGGCGGCTTCGCAGCCATTCCCGTGGACGGGGAGGATCACGGCGACGAGCTGTACCAGATCCCGGTGTCGCCCGACATGCTGGTGATCGCCCCCAGCCCGCAGCGCGAGAAAGTCTTGGAGGCCGCCGCGACACTGGCCGAACTGACGACCTATCTGAACACCGAGTATCAGAGGTTCGGCGGGCGTTCGGCAGGATTCTGGAGTGCCCACCCCGCCGACGGCCTGTTCGGCAACGAACAGTGCTATGGCGATTATCTGCGGGCGCAATACCGGCTGGAGGTCCAGCGCGCGCGCCTGCAAGGCGGCTACTCGGACACCGCCTACCCAATGATGCTGCAACTGCTGCCCCGGCACGAACGCGAGCACCCGGCTCCGGGGCCGCGCCAAGTGCAGGTGCACCGCTTGAGCATCAACGGCTATCCCTCCGATGACATCCTGGTACTCGGCGATCCCCAGCAGGGCACGCTGCTGTTGTGGGTGCCGGCGTCAACCCCGGCATTGAGCGAGTTCAGTGGCGTCAGCGGGCTCAAGGCCTGTGTGCAAAGGTTGGCCGCCGCAGACGCGACGCGCCAGGAGCTACAGGAACACTTCCCGCGCAGCTCTCGCGCCAGTAATTACAGTGCCCTCTGGGGCTACACCGGAACGGACGAGGCGCTGGAAAAACTCGGGGACAACGGAGACTGGACGGTGATCCAGATCAACCGCTCCCCCATCGATGACGACGATGTGTTTGCCGCGCTGGCCCGCCTCAAACGCCAGAGCGACGGAGGCTGACGCTGAACGAACGGCCGTTACAAAGGCATCGTGTAGTGCAAGGCGTAGCTTTCGATGCCCTCGTTTGGCGTGCGGATGCCGGCATTGGAATAGTGGGTCGCGCGGATCCCCACTTCATGCCCGCCGGCGAAGCGCAGGCCGAAACCCAAGCGGTCCTCGAAGAGGAAGGCCGAGCCCAGCTTGTTGCCTTCCACTTCGGTGTGGGCAAACAGGGCGACACCTATCCCCGCCTCGATATAGGGTTTGATCGATGCCCCGGAAAATTCGTAGACGAATACGGGGGAGAACGACAGGCTGTGATTGCCGGGACTCTTGTCGCCTTCCCAGTAGGTGTAGGCTCCGCTCCAGTAGCCGGTCAGGCGGCCTGCATCGCTTTGCAGCCAGCTTTTGTCCCAGTCCGATTGCAGGCCCAGGCGATAGGCCCGGGTCGAATCGCTGGTCTGGCCAACGGAGAACTCGACACCGGCCGCCTGTGCCATGGCGCCATACCCCAGGGCGGCCGCAAGCGCAGCCAAGCAGAACAATTGCTTCATGAGAAATATCCTATTTCCAACGCATTTCAGGTGCGACCAACAAGCTCCTCGCAATGAAAGCTTGGCGTTAAGCCTGAGTTCACGAGGGATTCGCCGCTCTACGCCGACGTTTACCCTGTGAAGCTTTGCACAACCCCGGACTTCTGCCAGAGCAGCGGCAGAATTTTCCTGAAGTGATCCGGATCGGCGCTGGTCCAGAATTGCGCTTCGCGCGCCGGCCCTTGGGACAGTAGATCACGCGCTTCCAACAGGCGCTGAAGTTGCCGGGCCACGGCGGCGCCGGTGTCGATCAGGCTGATGGACGCCGGAATCATCTCCAGCAGCAGCGGCTTGAGGAAGGGATAGTGGGTGCAGCCGAGGATGATGGTGTCGCAGCCTGCCGCCAGCAAAGGGTCGACATAGCTGCGCAGCAACTGGCGCAAGGCCTCGCTATGCAAATCGCCGTCTTCGATCATTTCCACCAGACCGGGACAAGGCTGGGTGATCACCCGTACAT
This sequence comes from Pseudomonas sp. MWU12-2319, assembly GCF_023242525.1. NCBI lineage: Bacteria > Pseudomonadati > Pseudomonadota > Gammaproteobacteria > Pseudomonadales > Pseudomonadaceae > Pseudomonas > Pseudomonas sp. MWU12-2319. Next base: position 79,304 of record NZ_JALJES010000011.1, on the reverse strand, counting down.
CGTTGGCAAAGCGGTCGAGCAAGGCGGCGAACTTGGCGCTTTGCAAGGTCCCGGTGGTTGCCAGCACGCCGACCACACCACTGCGAGTGGCCGCCGCCGCGGGTTTGACCGCCGGTTCCATGGCCACCAGCGGCCAGTCCGGGTAACGCTGGCGCAAATCGGCGGCAGCCGCCACGGTGGCGGTATTGCAGGCAATTACCAGCGCCTTGGCGCCTTGCTCGCGACAGAAACCGGAAATCACCGCGCAGCGCTGGCGAATGTACTCCGGGCTTTTTTCGCCATAGGGGATATGCCCGCAGTCGGCGACATAGAACAGCGACTCATTGGGCAGCAGGGCCTGGATTTCCTTGAGCACCGACAGGCCGCCGACGCCAGAGTCGATTACCGCGATCGGTGCGTCACGCATCGCCGCCACCACAGACGCTGCATTGCGGATCGCGCTTGACCCGCAGTTCACGGAATTTCGTGCCCAGGGCATCGATCAGCAGCAGGCGGCCGACCAGCGGCTCGCCGAAACCGGCGAGCAATTTCAAGGCTTCCAGGGCTTGCAGGCTGCCGACCAGGCCGACCAGCGGGCCGATGACGCCGGCTTCACTGCAGGTCAGTTCGGCTTCGCTGCCGTGCCCATATAAACAGTGGTAACAGGGGCTTTCCGGACGCCGCGGATCGAACACCGAGAGTTGCCCCTCAAGGCGAATCGCCGCGCCGCTCACCAGCGGTTTGCCGGCGGCGACACAGGCAGCGTTGACCGCCTCGCGGGTGGCGAAGTTGTCGCAGCAGTCGAGCACCAGGTCCACCGCTGCCACCGCGACACCGAGGGAATCCGCGTCCAGGGCGTGGCGATGGGCGACCAGGGTCACTTCAGGATTGATCGCCGCCAACCGGCGCAGCGCCGAATCGACCTTGGTCGTACCGATGCTGGCGGTGTCATGGATGATCTGGCGTTGCAGGTTGGTCAGCTCGACCGTGTCGAAATCCGCCAGATGCAGTTCGCCGACCCCGGCGGCCGCCAGGTAAAGCGCCACCGGGGCGCCAAGGCCGCCAAGACCGACGATCAGCACCCGGCTGTTTTTCAGACGCAACTGGCCGTCGATATCGACCTGTTGCAACAGGATCTGCCGGCTATAGCGCAACAGCTCCTGGTCACTCAGCACGATAGGCGCCCCAGACTGATGCGTTGATGGCCGCCCAGGTCAGTGCGGCTGTGGACGTCGCTGAAACCTTGCGCCGAGAGCAACTCACGCACGGCTTCAGCCTGATCGTAACCATGTTCGAGCATCAACCAGCCGTTGGCCTCCAGGTGCGCGGGCGCCTGGGCGATGATCAGGCGCAGGTCGTCCAGGCCATCGGCACCGGCCACCAGGGCGCTGGCCGGCTCGAAACGCACATCGCCCTGGGCCAGGTGCGGGTCGCTCGAAGCGATGTACGGCGGGTTGCTGATAATCAGTTGAAAACGCTGGCCATCCAGGGCGCTGAACCAATGGCTGCTCAGCACCGTGGCATTGTTCAGCCCCAGGCGCTGGCGATTGCGTTCGGCCAGGGCCACCGCTTCCGGCACGCGGTCCACCGCCGTCACCTGCCAGGCCGGACGTTCATTGGCCAGGGCCAATGCAATCGCGCCGCTGCCGGTGCCGAGATCGAGCACCCGGGCCGGAGTTGCCGGCAACAGCTCAAGGGCGGCTTCCACCAGCAGTTCGGTGTCCGGGCGCGGAATCAGGGTATGCGGCGCCACTTCCAGGTCCAGCTTCCAGAAGCCCTGCTGGCCGAGGATATAGGCCACCGGCTCGCCACCGCGACGGCGCTCCAGGAAGTCGGAAAAGGCCAGCGCGGCTTCGCTGCTGACGATTTTTTCCGGCCAGGTGTGCAGGTAACTGCGGGATTTGCCCAGGGCCGCCGCCAACAGCAGTTCGGCGTCCAGGCGCGCGGTCGGCGAGTCAGGCAGGTCGGCGGCGCGTAGCAGACTGGCAATAATGGTCATTCAATCACCCAAGGCGGCCAGTTGATCGGCCTGGTATTCGGCCAACAGCGGTTCGATAACGGCTTCCACCCCCCCGGCCAGGACTTCATCCAGGGAGTACAGGGTCAGGTTGACACGGTGGTCGGTGACCCGGCCCTGTGGAAAGTTGTAGGTACGGATACGTTCGGAGCGATCGCCTGAGCCTACCAGCAGCTTGCGCTCACTGGCGATGGCATTGGCCGCGGCGCTGGTCTGCTGGTCGTTGAGCTTGGCCGACAGCCAGGACATGGCGCGCGCGCGGTTCTTGTGCTGGGAACGCTCTTCCTGGCATTCGACCACGATCCCCGAAGGCAAGTGGGTGATGCGGATCGCCGAGTCGGTCTTGTTGACGTGCTGGCCACCGGCACCGGAGGAGCGGTAGGTGTCGACGCGCAGGTCCGCCGGGTTGATCTCGATGGCTTCCTGTTCGTCGGGCTCGGGCAATACCGCGACCGTGCAGGCCGAGGTGTGGATGCGGCCCTGGGATTCGGTGGCCGGTACGCGCTGGACGCGGTGGGCACCGGATTCGAATTTCAGCTTGCCGTAGACGTTGTCGCCTTCGACCCGGGCAATGACTTCTTTATAGCCGCCGTGCTCACCCTCGTTTTCCGAGAGGATTTCCACCCGCCAACCACGCCGCTCGGCATACCGCGAGTACATGCGGAACAGATCGCCGGAGAAGATCGCCGCCTCGTCGCCGCCGGTGCCGGCGCGGATTTCGAGAAACACGTTGCGACCGTCGTTGGGATCCTTGGGCAGCAACATGCGTTGCAGGCTGCCTTCCAGTTCAACCAGCTGTTCCTTGGCCTCGCGGACTTCCTCGACGGCCATTTCGCGCATGTCCGGGTCGTTGTCCTTGAGCAGCGCCTGGGCGCCTTCGAGGTCGGACTGGACCTTCAACACCTGCTTGTAGGCCGTGACAATCGGCTCGACTTCGGCGTACTCCTTGGAATAGGCGCGGAACTTGTTCTGATCGGAAATGACTTCGCCATCGCCGAGCAAGGCGGTCAGTTCCTCGAAACGGTCCTGGAGGATGTCCAGCTTATTGAGCAGTGACGCTTTCATTGCGGTTTCTTATCCGAAAAGCTATCCGATGAGCCCTCACCGAGGGCAAAGAGTTCCTGGGCCATGGCCAGCGCATCGAGGCGGCCTTCGGCGGACAACTTTTTCAGTTGCACGCTGGGCGCATGCATCAACTTGTTGGTCAGGCCACGGGCCAGTTGCATCAGCACCTCTTCGGCGCTGCCGCCGTTGGCCAGCAGGCGCTGGGCCTTTTGCAGTTCTTCGTCGCGCAGGCGTTCGCTCTGCTGGCGGTAGGCGCGCAACACATCCACCGCGGCCAGCTCGCGCAGGCGCGCCATGAAGTCGTCGACGCCGCTGCTCACCAGTTCTTCGGCGGCTTGGGCGGCGCCCTGGCGGCTCTTGAGGTTTTCGGCGACCACTTCGTGGAGATCGTCGACGCTATAGAGGTAAACGTCGTCCAACTCGCCGACTTCCGGTTCGATATCCCGGGGTACGGCGATATCCACCATGAAGATCGGCTTGTGCTTGCGCAGCTTCAAGGCACTTTCCACCGCGCCCTTGCCGAGGATCGGCAACTGGCTGGCGGTGGAACTGATGACGATGTCGCTGTGCACCAGTTCCTGGGGGATGTCGGACAGCAACACCGCGTGGGCACCGAACTCTTCGGCGAGGATCTTGGCCCGCTCCAGGGTCCGGTTGGCCACCACGATACGCTTGACGCCCTGCTCGTGCAGGTGGCGGGCGACCAGGGTGATGGTTTCGCCGGCGCCGATCAGCAACGCACTGCTGCGCTGCAGATCACTGAAAATCTGTTTCGCCAGGCTGACGGCGGCAAACGCCACCGACACCGGGTTCTCGCCGATGGCGGTGTCGGTGCGCACCTGCTTGGCGGCGCTGAAGGTGGCCTGGAACAGGCGCCCGAGCAACGGCCCGATGGTGCCCGCCTCCCGCGCCACGGCATAGGCCGACTTCATCTGGCCGAGAATCTGCGGTTCGCCCAATACCAGCGAATCCAGGCCCGAGGCCACGCGCATCATATGACGAACGGCAGCATCGTCTTCGTGCACATAGGCGCAGGCCCGCAGGTCTTCGAGGCTCAGGTGGTGATAATCGGCCAGCCAGCGCAGGACCGTGTCCGACGTAATGTGCTCCTGCTCGATATACAGTTCACTGCGGTTGCAGGTCGAGAGGATCGCGGCTTCACGGCTGTCGGTGAGGCGACACAGCTGCTGCAGGGCCTCCACCAATTGCTCGGGGGTAAAAGCCACGCGCTCGCGTACGTCTACGGACGCCGTCTTGTGGTTGATGCCGAGTGCGAGGAAGGCCATTCAGGGTCGCTGATGATGTCGAGAAGCCGACAATTGTCCACCTTCGAATGATTCAGAACAACCATTGCCGACTATTGTCCTAATGTAACGTTGCTATAAGTGTCTGGTGAGCGTCTCGGGTATGGTTCTGCCCGCCGCTTGTGTCATGATGCCCCGACCCGCAGGTAAGTCGTCCTTCTCCTATATGAATAGATCCTCCGCGTTGCTCCTCGCTTTTGTCTTCCTCAGCGGCTGCCAGGCCTTGGCACCCGTGTCGCCGGGGCGTACGCCGCCGGCTGAAGACACCACTCCGGCCCCGGAAAAGCCCAAGGTCTACAGCTCGTTCACCGAAGATACGGTGTTCAGCCTGTTGAGCGCGGAGCTGGCCGGACAGCGAAATCGTTTCGATATCGCGCTGGATAACTACGTGACCCAGGCGATCAACACCCAGGATCCGGGGGTTTCCGAGCGCGCTTTCCGGATTGCCGAGTACCTGGGCGCCGACCAGGCGGCCCTCGACACCTCGCTGATCTGGGCGAAAAACGCCCCGAATGATCTCGAGGCACAACGCGCGGCCGCCATCCAGCTGGCCCGCAGCGGGCGTTATGACGACTCCATGGTCTATATGGAGAAGGTCCTGCAAGGCAAGGGCGACACCCATTTCGACTTTCTTGCCCTGTCGGCCGCCGACACCGACCAGGACACCCGCAACGGCCTGAAGAAAAGTTTCGACCGTCTGCTGGTCAAGCACCCGAAGAACAGCCAGCTGATTTTCGGCAAGGCCCTGTTGCTGCAACAGGACGGCGACACCCAGGCCGCCTTGGCGCTGCTGGAGAAAAACCCGCCGGAAGACGGCGAAATCGCCCCGATCCTGCTGCGCGCACGCTTGCTGCAAGCGCTGAACCGCGGCAAGGAAGCCTTGCCGATCCTGGAAAAAAGCATCAAGCAATACCCGGACGACAAGCGCCTGCGCCTGACTTACGCGCGCATGCTGGTGGAACAGGATCGCATGGCCGACGCCAAGACCCAGTTCTCCAGCCTGGTGCAGCAATACCCGGAAGATGACGAACTGCGTTTCTCCCTGGCGCTCGTCTGCCTCGAGGCCAAGGCCTGGGATGAAGCCAAGGGTTACCTGGACGAACTGATCGCCCGCGACAGCCATGTCGACTCGGCGCACCTGAACCTGGGCCGCATCGCCGAAGAGCACAACGACCTGCAGACCGCCCTGGATGAATACGCCCAGGTCGGGCCGGGCAACGACTACCTGCCGGCACAACTGCGCCAGACCGATATCCTGGTCACCACCGGGCGCGGCGCCGAGGCATCGAGCAAACTCAAGACGGCCCGCGACGAGCAGCCGGACTACGCGATCCAGCTTTACCTGATCGAGGCCGAGATCCTCTCCGCCAACCATCAGGGCGATCGTGCCTGGAGCGTTCTGCAGCAAGCCCTGTTGCAGTACCCCGACGACCTGAACCTGCTTTACACCCGCGCCATGCAGGCGGAAAAGCGTGACGACCTGGCGCAGATGGAGAAAGACCTGCGCGCCATCCTCAAGCGCGAACCGGACAATGCCATGGCGTTGAACGCCCTCGGCTACACCCTGTCGGACCGCACCACCCGCTATGCCGAGGCCAAGGAACTGATCGAGAAGGCCCACCAGCTGAATCCGGAAGATCCGGCCGTGCTCGACAGCCTTGGCTGGGTGAACTTCCGCCTGGGCAACCTCGACGAGGCCGAACGCCTGCTGCGCCAAGCCCTGGAGCGGTTCCCCGACCAGGAAGTCGCCGCACACCTGGGCGAAGTCCTCTGGGCCAACGGCAAGCAACGCGAAGCCAAGCAAATCTGGGGCAAGTTCCTCAAGGATCAGCCCGACAGCCCACTTCTGCGCAGCACCATCAAGCGCCTGACCGGTTCCGAGACTCTTTAAGCTTATGTTTTTGCGCCACCTCGTTGTTTTCAGCCTGATCGCCCTGCTCGCCGGTTGCGCGGGCTTCGGTGCCCGTGAGTCCGTTGAAGGGCACGGCGACCCGGCCCTCTGGGCCAAGCACAAACAGCAATTGAGCAGCCTCGACGGCTGGCAGATCAATGGCAAGGTCGGTATCCGCGCACCGAAGGATTCCGGTAGCGGCACCGTGTTCTGGCTGCAACGCCAGGATTACTACGACATTCGCCTGTCCGGCCCGTTGGGGCGCGGCGCCGCCCGCCTGACCGGGCGTCCCGGCCAGGTGAGCCTGGAGGTCGCCAACCAGGGCCGCTATGCCGCCACCAGCCCCGAGGCCCTGCTCCAGGAGCAATTGGGTTGGGAGCTGCCGGTGTCCCATCTGGTCTGGTGGGTCCGTGGCCTGCCCGCTCCGGACAGCAAGAGCCGCCTGAGCCTGGACAACGACAGCCGCCTGGCCTCCCTCGAACAGGATGGCTGGCAGGTCGAGTACCTGAGCTACAGCGAGCAGAACGGCTACTGGTTGCCCGAGCGCATCAAGCTGCACGGCCGCGACCTCGACGTGACCCTGGTGATCAAGGACTGGCAGCCGCGCCAGCTGGGCCAGTGACATGAGCGCCGCCCGCCTGACGCTGCCGTCGCCGGCCAAGCTCAACCTGATGCTGCATATCCTTGGTCGCCGTGCGGACGGTTATCACGAGTTGCAGACGTTGTTTCAGTTTCTCGACTACGGCGACGAACTGAGCTTCGCCGCGCGTGACGACGGCGTGATCCAGCTGCACACCGAATTCGAAGGCGTGCCCCACGACAGCAACCTGATCGTGCGCGCCGCGAAAAAACTCCAGGAACAATCGGGCAGCCCCCTGGGCGTGGATATCTGGATCGAAAAAATCCTGCCCATGGGCGGCGGCATCGGCGGCGGCAGCTCGAATGCCGCGACGACTTTGCTCGGCCTCAATCACCTCTGGCAACTGGGCTGGGACGAAGATCGCCTGGCCGCGCTGGGCCTGACACTGGGCGCCGACGTGCCGGTTTTCGTCCGTGGCCACGCGGCTTTCGCCGAGGGCGTGGGGGAAAAACTCACCCCGGTAGACCCCGAAGAACCCTGGTATGTCGTGCTCGTTCCGCAAGTCTCTGTAAGTACAGCAGAAATTTTTTCCGATCCGCTGTTGACACGTGACTCCGCGCCCATTAAAGTGCGCCCCGTTCCCAAGGGAAACAGTCGTAATGACTGCTTGCCGGTTGTCGCAAGGCGTTATCCAGAGGTACGTAACGCTTTGAATTTGTTAGGTAAATTTACCGAAGCAAAGTTAACCGGAACTGGAAGTTGTGTGTTTGGGGCCTTCCCAAACAAAGCTGAAGCTGATAAAGTCTCGGCCCTTCTTACAGAGACCCAAACAGGGTTTGTGGCAAAGGGAAGCAATGTTTCGATGTTGCATCGCAAGCTGCAGAGTCTGCTCTAGGAATCGAGTACTGGGTACTCGTTGCAACAGATACAGGGGCGTCGCCAAGCGGTAAGGCAGCAGGTTTTGATCCTGCCATGCGTTGGTTCGAATCCAGCCGCCCCTGCCATTTTCCTATACTCATCCAGGTTACCCTCAGCCTTCAGGTACTGCGCGTGTCCAAGATGATGGTCTTTACGGGGAACGCTAACCCCGATCTGGCTCGGCGTGTTGTACGTCAGCTGCATATCCCACTCGGTGACATCTCTGTCGGCAAGTTTTCCGACGGCGAAATTACCGCTGAGATCAATGAAAACGTCCGCGGTAAAGACGTCTTCATCATTCAGCCGACTTGCGCTCCGACCAACGATAACCTGATGGAACTCGTCGTGATGGCTGATGCCTTCCGCCGTTCCTCAGCCACTCGAATCACTGCGGTGATCCCTTACTTTGGTTATGCCCGTCAGGATCGCCGTCCGCGTTCCGCGCGTGTGGCTATCAGCGCGAAAGTCGTTGCTGACATGCTCACCGTCGTCGGCATCGACCGTGTTCTCACGGTTGACCTGCACGCAGACCAGATCCAGGGCTTCTTCGATATTCCGGTAGATAACATCTACGGCTCCCCCGTTCTGGTGGATGACATCGAAGACCAACGCTTCGAAAATCTGATGATCGTGTCTCCGGACATTGGTGGCGTCGTGCGTGCACGGGCCGTTGCCAAGTCGCTGGGCGTGGATCTGGGCATCATCGACAAACGTCGTGAGAAGGCCAACCACTCCGAAGTGATGCACATCATCGGTGACGTCGAAGGCCGCACCTGTATTCTCGTCGATGACATGGTCGACACCGCCGGCACCCTGTGCCACGCGGCGAAAGCCCTCAAGGAACATGGCGCTGCCAAGGTCTTTGCCTACTGCACACACCCTGTGCTGTCGGGTCGCGCGATCGAGAACATTGAAAATTCCGTGCTGGACGAGCTGGTGGTGACCAACACCATCCCGCTGTCCGCTGCAGCACAAGCCTGTGCGCGTATCCGTCAACTGGATATCGCACCGGTAGTCGCCGAAGCGGTTCGCCGCATCAGCAACGAAGAATCGATCAGCGCGATGTTCCGCTAAGGGCCCAGCCCTTTCGGATGTCTCGTTGACGAAAAGCGCCCCGCCCCAACACCTGTTGGGGCGGGGCTTTTTTGCCCATACCGCCTTTAGCGCTGGTCGCAAACGCTAGGGTGGATGTGGTTAATTTGGAGAGTCAACATGAACGAATTTACCCTGAATGCTGAAGTGCGTTCCGACCTGGGGAAAGGTGCGAGCCGCCGCCTGCGTCGTCTCGCAAGCCTGGTTCCAGCTGTAGTCTACGGTGGCGAAAAAGCCCCTGAGTCCATCAGCATGCTGGCCAAAGAAGTTGCCAAACTGCTCGAAAACGAAGCGGCTTACAGCCACATCATCGAGCTGAACATCGGCGGCGCCAAGCAGAACGTCATCATCAAGGCACTGCAACGTCACCCGGCCAAAGGCCACGTGCTGCACGCTGACTTCGTCCGCGTTGTCGCCGGTCAGAAACTGTCGGCTCACGTTCCTGTGCACTTCATCAACGAAGCAGCAGCAGTCAAGAAAGGCGGCGAGATTTCCCACGTTGTGGCCGAAGTCGAAGTAACCTGCCTGCCGAAAGATCTGCCTGAGTTCATCGAAGTCGACCTGGCTGATGCCGAAGTCGGTTCGATCATTCACCTGTCGGACCTCAAAGCTCCGAAAGGCGTTGAGTTCGTTGCACTGGCCCACGGTAACGACCTGGCTGTTGCCAACGTTCACGCGCCACGTGTTGCACCAGAAGCCGCTGCCGAGTAATTTTTTACTCCGCAACGTCGGAGTCATGGAAACATCGCGAGCTGGCAAGTAGCGAGTAAAGCGGGCGGGATCGCGAAGTTTGCATCATGTAAATGAGCATGTTTCGTCCACGTTCGCCGCTAGGCTCAATAGCCGCGATGTTATCCACAACTCCTAGGAAGGGCCCCTGTCGTGACTGCCATCAAACTGATCGTTGGCCTGGGAAATCCAGGCACCGAATACGAACAGACCCGGCATAACGCGGGGGCCCTTTTTGTTGAGCGCATCGCCCACGCCCAAGGTGTCAACCTGGTGGCCGATCGCAAATATTTCGGCCTGACCGGGCGCTTCAGTCACCAGGGTCAGGATGTTCGTCTGTTGATCCCCACCACCTACATGAACCGTAGCGGCCAGGCCGTCTCGGCATTGGCTGGATTCTTCCGTATCACGCCTGAAGAAATCCTGGTGGCCCACGACGAACTGGACTTGCCTCCCGGCGTCGCCAAGCTCAAACAGGGCGGCGGACACGGCGGGCACAACGGCCTGCGCGACATCATCGCGCAGCTCGGCAACCAGAATACCTTTCACCGCCTGCGGCTTGGCATTGGCCACCCGGGCGTTGCCAGTATGGTTTCAAATTTTGTCCTGGGTCGTGCGCCACGCGCCGAACAGGAAAAACTCGATGCCAGCATCGATTTTGCCCTCGGCGTGCTGCCGGATATCCTCGCCGGGGAATGGAACCGCGCGATGAAAAACCTGCACAGCCAGAAGGCCTGACTCTTACCCGAGGGGAAACACCATGGGATTCAACTGCGGCATCGTCGGCCTGCCCAACGTCGGCAAATCCACCCTGTTCAACGCCCTGACCAAATCCGGTATCGCGGCGGAGAACTTCCCCTTCTGCACCATCGAGCCGAACAGCGGCATCGTGCCGATGCCCGACCCGCGCCTGCAGGCCCTGGCCGAGATCGTCAAGCCCAAGCGCATCCTGCCGACCACCATGGAATTCGTCGACATCGCCGGCCTGGTTGCCGGCGCCTCGAAGGGTGAAGGCCTGGGCAACAAGTTCCTCGCCAACATCCGCGAGACCGATGCCATCGCCCACGTGGTCCGCTGCTTCGAAGACGAGAACGTGATTCACGTCTCCAACAGCGTCGACCCCAAGCGCGACATCGAGATCATCGACCTGGAACTGATCTTCGCCGACCTCGACAGCTGCGAGAAGCAACTGCAGAAAGTCACGCGCAACGCCAAGGGCGGTGACAAGGACGCCGTGGTGCAAAAGGGCCTGCTGGAGCAGTTGATCGCCCACTTCACCGAAGGCAAGCCGGCGCGCAGCCTGATGAAGAGCATGAGCGACGACGAGAAAGCGGTGATCCGTGGTTTCCACCTGCTGACCACCAAGCCGGTGATGTACATCGCCAACGTCGCTGAAGACGGCTTCGAGAACAACCCGTTGCTGGATGTGGTCCGGGCCATTGCCGAGGAAGAAGGCGCGGTCGTGGTGCCGGTGTGCAACAAGATCGAAGCGGAAATCGCCGAGCTGGAAGACGGCGAGGAGAAGGACATGTTCCTCGAGGCCCTGGGCCTTGAAGAGCCTGGCCTGAACCGCGTGATCCGTGCCGGTTACGAAATGCTTCACCTGCAGACCTACTTCACTGCCGGTGTCGAAGAGGTCCGCGCCTGGACCGTGCGTGTCGGTGCGACCGCGCCACAGGCCGCTGGTGTGATCCACACCGACTTCGAGAAAGGCTTTATCCGCGCCGAAGTGATCGCCTACAACGACTTCATCCAGTACAAGGGCGAAGCCGGGACCAAGGAAGCCGGTAAATGGCGTCTGGAAGGCAAGGAATACATCGTTAAAGACGGTGATGTGATGCACTTCCGTTTTAACGTGTAAGCGTTGCTGGAATCGAAGAAGCCGCGTTGATACGCGGCTTTTTTGTGGGCGTGATATCGACCCGCTATGCGCGACTAGAACAGATAGCCCATGTAGATCGCGGCGCTACCACCGGCCTGCACGCCAGCGTTCATGCCGGCCATGACTACCGCGCCCTTGGCCGACTGCAGCAACTGCCGGTTGACCGTGGCAGAGGCAATGAGCGAGGTCGCCGGGTTGGAACTCACCGCCGCCGCCAACGCCAGCAGCTTGGGATCAAGCCCGAACAACAGGGCCGTGGCCGAACCGCCGACCACCAGACCCGCTGCCACCTCGGTATACAGGCAGGGCCCGGTGATATCGTCATCGGTCAGGTCACGACTGAGCAAGGCGTCGCTGACAAACACCTTGCCGGTACTGGGAAAAGCCTCCGCCGCGCCGGCTGCCCCCACGCTCTTGCCCTTGAGCTGGATATTGATCTTGCCGATACGCGGCAGGCGCGCGCCAAATCCGACACCCACCCCGACGCCACCGTAGCGGTAGCTGACGTCCTTGCCCTGGGGCGAACGCAGGATGATCGAACCGCCACTGCCGGCCAACAGGGCCACGCTCAGACCGCCGCCACTGGCGGTCTGATACTGCCAGCGACTTTCATTGACCGGGATCGGGATCGGGATGTTGTAGCTCATACGTTCAAAGTCCTTTAAGTGAATGAACCGCACCACGACCGCGCTGACGGACACCCCTTGTCAGGCCGGCAATGATGAACACCAGACCGATACCAGCCAGTACCCCGGGAGTGCCCCACAGTGCGGCCGGGTCATCGATAACGGCGCTACTGGCCGGCTGCTCGGGCAGGTAATACACCCGCACCCTCTGATCCTTCTGGTAGCCGAAAATAAACCCGCCCTGGGGGTAGGAGATCTTTTCACCACCGCTGGCGGTGAAGGCAATTTCAGGATGTGAACCACCGGCATTCAAGTGGCTGACGATGCCATCGGCGGTTTGTGCGTGGGCGAGGAATTCGCGTCGATCAAGGGTGAGATTGACGGCAATGCCCAACAAGACGATACCGATCAGGGCAAAGAGCAGACCCTGCAATATCTTCCCGAGGCGTGACGGGGTGGAGTTAGCCATGGCTTCTCTCGGTATTCGTCCATGAAAGAGGATGGTCAGGATAGCAAGAAACCTTCGGGAAGTGCTTTGTACAGCACGACGGGTGAGGCATGTTCGAGTATTGCGACGTGCTGACCGAAGCAAGGAAAGTATTGAGAATCCCAGGACTGACTGAGCTGTAATGAGCTTTATTGAGCCGTAATGAGCCGTAACGAGCTATAACTCGCGCCTGGAGGGCAACCGTTACTCCTTGCTCGCCACCGAGGAGTTGTTCAAGAGTGGCGCTACCGGCTGACGATGAAGCAGACCGAGAACTGGATCAGTGCCGGTCGCCCTTTGCAGGGTTAAGCATGCGTGCAAGTGAGATCGACCAGTTGCCGAGTGCACCTACAGCGCAATCAAGCCAGCGCCACTTCCACCCTGTTGCGCCCAGCTGACTTACCCTCGTAGAGCGCGCGATCGGCCCGCGCAATAGCGTTGCTCAGCGCCTCCTGGGCCCGATATTGGGTAATGCCGATGGACAGGGTCACGCTGACTTTATGACCGTCACTGTCAATCACCAACGCCTGGATCGCCTTGCGTATGCGCTCCGCGCTTACAGCCGCCTGATCAAGATCGGTTTCCGGCAATACCGCCAGAAACTCTTCGCCACCCCAGCGCCCGATAAAATCCTGTTCGCGCATTGAGTGCTTGAGTACCAGGCTCACCGCATCAAGCACCCGGTCGCCGATATCGTGACCGTACTGATCATTGACGTGCTTGAAGTGGTCGATATCCATCAACATCAAGGTCAGGTTGCCGGGGCATCGATGGTGCCGCGCCAGTTCCTTCTCGGTCAGCGCAATCATGTGCCGGCGGTTGAACAGGCCGGTTAAGGAGTCTGTCGTTGCCATCCGCGCCAGGCTCCTGTGGGCACGGGTCACCGTGACCACATAGAACAGCGCCAGGTAGCTGAACATGCAGAACACCACGGTCAGGTTGAAAATGTGCACACCCAACAGGGCATTGGAGGAAATGGGTTGCAGGGGCTGGATGTACCACATGAGCGCATCCAGCCCCACATAGTAGGCCCACAGGCAAGCCGCGAGGATCCAGGCGCTACGGGCACGCATGGTCACGAACAGGGGCGGAATGAACATCAGCAGGAAATAATGGAAGCCGCTTTCCCAGCCAATCAGTACCGTTCCCAACCCTGCGTGCACCAGCACTTCAGCGCGGATCAGCAGGATCGCCAGCCGATTGCGCCGTTGGCTGAACGCGCGATAGGCGTAGACATACATGGCCACGCTGATCACGTTGACCCAGGCCAGGATGGGTGAACCCAGCATGAGAAAAATGAAGAGAAAAGCGACGTCCACAGCACCAGCCAACTGGCAGCAACGCATGGAAAGCTGCCAGAACTCGGGACGCGCATAACTCTTGTGCTGGTTTTCCGGGGAAGTCCCTGACATCAAACCTGTCACCTCAGGTTCCGGTTATGATTCCCGGTCCCTATGTAGGTTGACTACCTGATAGCCGACAGCTAAGTAGAGCCTGAAGTGTAGTGAATCGCCGGGGGATCGGCCAGCCCAGAAATGGCACATTGCCTCTATGATTTGAAGCGCCCCACCAAGCCGTTCAATTCATTCGAGAGGTGCGAAAGCCGGCCCGAGTCTTCCTGTGCGGAACTGGCCAGGCTTTCGACCAATCGCGCCTCGTCGTAGATCTGCTGGATATGCCGATTGATCTCCTCGGCCACGCTGTGCTGCTCTTCCGCCGCTGCCGATATCTGCAGGTTCTGATCGCGGATTTCATTCACCGACTGCTGGATGCCTTCAAAGCTGTCACGGGCACTCTCGATCGAGGACACACTGGCGCGCGACAGGTCCAGGCAGCTTTCCATCTTCTGCGACACTTCCTGGGTCTTGCTGCCGAGCGTACCGAGCAATTGGTCGATTTCCCCGGTGGAGTCGGACGTGCGCTTGGCCAGGGCCCTGACCTCATCCGCGACCACGGCAAAACCCCGACCCTGGTCACCTGCCCTGGCCGCCTCGATCGCCGCGTTCAGCGCCAACAGATTGGTCTGCTCGGCGATGGCGCGGATGGTGCCGAGAATCTGGTTGATGTTGCGGCTGCCCTCCTCCAGCTCAACCATGGCCTGGGAAGACTCGGTCAAGCGCCGGCCCAGGCGGCCGACGTTCTGGGTGGTCAATTCGATCTGCTGTTTGCCCTCGGCCACACGCTGGTGTCCGCTCTCGGCGGAGTCGGCGGCCGTGCTGCATGAACGGGCCACTTCGTTGGCGGTGGCGACCATTTCGTTGAAAGCCGTGGACACCAACTCCACCGCTTCACGCTGGCGACCGGCCGCCTGGTTCATGTTGTCGGCCACTTCGCTGTTGACCCGCGAGGCGTCCTGCAAATTGGTCGAAGCGGCGCCGATACGCTGGATCAACTGGCGTATCGCGGCGAGAAACTTGTTGAACCAGCCGGCCAGCTCCGCGGTTTCGTCCTTGCCCTGCACCTCGAGATCACGGCGCAGATCGCCCTCGCCCTCGGCAATCGACTGCAACCCCGTGCTGACCTGGCCGATCGGCTTGACGATGACCCTGGCGAACGCCGCCGCGAGCAGCGCAAAGAGCAACACCAGCACGACCACGATCACCGCCGTCACATAGGTCATGCGCGTAGCCGCGCCCATGACTTCGTTGTACTCGATCAAACCGACATAACGCCAACCCAGGCCGGGGGATGTCCAGACATTGGCCATGTACCTGACCCCATTGATTTCCACCTCGGTGGAACCTTGCGCGGTGGCGGCCAGTTTGGCGTAGGGCTCGCCCAGATCCTTGAGCTGCTTGAAGCTGTGCGCGGCGTCACGGGGGTCGACCAGCACGGTGCCGTCTTCGATCAGCATCACGTAGCCGCTTTCGCCGAGCTTGATGCTTTTGACCAGCTCGGTGAGGTTTTTCAGCGAAACGCTGACGACAAACACACCCTTGGCTTTGCCGGCGTCATCGAGCATTGCCCGGGCAGTGCCGACCAGCGCCACCGCGTCCTTGTCATAGTAGTAAGCGGGGGTTCGCACCGTTTTGCCGGGGCTGGCCATGGCGGCCTTGTACCAGGGGCGCGAACGCGGGTCGTAGTTCGATAGCTGCGGGTCGTCCGGCCATTTGGCGTAGCTGCCATCTTCCAGGCCGATGGACAGGATGGCGGCGGCCGGGTGGGTCGCGCCATAACGGGCGAACGCATCGATCACCCGGCGAGCGGCCGCTGGCAGAGGATGGCTGGCGGCATCCGCGGTTTCATAGTGTTTCAGGCTGGCGACCGATGTGTATACAGGATCAACGGCCATTTGATCGACATTCTGCTGAGATCCATCGAAAAACTGCCGGATATTGCCGTCGATCTGGCGTATTTCACGGGTGCTGCCGTCGATAAACTGATCGACGGCCTGAGCCCGTATATTCAGCACCGATATCACTGCCACAAGGCTCACCGGGATAAAGGCGACCAATACAAAGGCAAGGACAAGCTTGTTTTTTATTTTCATTACGACAATCACCATCCGCGCAAGTGGGGTGCGAATGGCCAGACTACACGGGCAAATAGCGATTTGCCACCCAACCTGCCTCGGTCGGGAAAAAGGTATATTCGCCGATATTTTGTATACAACTATTATTCATCTTGTTCTTTTTAAAGTCTGGTTCTACAGGATGGTGTTTCCCCTGCCTTCCATCCCTCAGCGCCCCAACATTTTCGTGACTTCCCCTTGCAATGCCTTTAGCATCAGACGGCAAATGATGCCATTTGGCTATCACTCTGGACTTGATCGCGCACTCCATGGAACAGGATCTCGCTTGAACACTCTCCCTTCTTTTGCCAAGGCCACGTTTGTTCCAGGCCTGCAAAAAACCGTGCGCGAACCAAAAGATCACTCCGCTATTCGTTCACCTGTGCCCTCCCGGGAAAGTTACCGCGCCGATACCGCCTGCCAGCCTGTAAAAACAGCGTCTGTCGCTTTAGCGCGCCCAAGACAAACGTCCCAACCGTATTTTGTTTTGCCTGATGACTGAAGTTCTTAACGGCATTTCGGTGCAACGGCGTTTTATACAATCGCATTGAAATGGACTTGAGATGAGCAACGCATTTCGCTTCACGGCGCTTGCCAGCGCGCTGCTGCTGGCTTCCGGCTGTTCTACCGGCCAGTTCGATCAACTGGGCAAAAACTATGGCACCGCCATTTTATGCGGTGCCGGACTGGTTGCCGGCGGCGCGGCGGGTTATGCCCTCAATGGCAAGAAAGGCGCGCTGATTGGCGCTGCCGCCGGCACAGCCGTGGGCTGTTACGCCGGGTCCGTGTGGCAAAGCCGGATGCAGGAGCTGGACCGCATCGCCAAGGAAGAGAACCTGAAGATCAGCTCGCAGCCCCTGCAGACCGCTTCGGCCACACCGAATGCGGCGCCAGTCGATGCCGGCGTTGTGACGCAGATCGAAGACTCGGGGATGTTTGCGACCGGCTCCGATCAACTCACGGTCAGTGGCCAGCGCAGCGTTGGCAAAATGGCCGCAGTCTATGCCAATGTCGACCCGAAGCTGGCCAACACTCGACGCCTGCTGGTGGTCGGCCATACCGATGCCACGGGCAGCGGCGCAACCAATCAGAAACTCTCCGAACGCCGTGCCCGCACTGTGGGGAAAGCCCTGATGGCCGCTGGCATCCCTTCGACCTCGATTTTCTATCAGGGCGCCGGCGCTTCACGACCGGTGGCAGACAACAGCACGCTCGAAGGTCGTAACGAAAACCGTCGAGTGGAAATCGCCGAACTGACCTCCCAGGAAATGTTGGTACTGCGGGCCAAGGCCGAGCAGTCCAACGCCAAGTACCTGGCCCATGGCGCCTCCACCGCCAAACCTGTCAGCAAACCGGCCACAGCGGCGGCCGCGACGAGCCCGACAGTAGCAACCCCAACCCCAGTCCCCGTAACCGCCAGCAACGGAGCAAAGCCGAGCGTGGACTTCGGCGGCGTGCCGACCTCCAGCATGCAGTGGAACCTGGGTCAGAACATCACCCCGAAAAGCGGGGGTTTCAGCCTGCTGAGCAGCGCCTACGCCAATACGATCCCGGTGGGCAGTTGCCAGGACGACATGCCGCGCGAAAGCGGCGAGGTCAAGAGCCTGGCCACGGACAAACCCCTCGACGATGTGAAAACCCGCGACTACCTGCCCGGCTACAACAACCGCGTATGGGCCAACACCGTCAACGGCAACCTGGTCACCATCTCGCCGGTGTCGATTCTTCGCGACGGCGCTGAAGTCGGCAAACAGCCATTTATCCAAGTGGTGAAAGGCTATGACGACGGCAACCGCAAGGCACTGCCGAAGATGAACGCTGTCGCCAACACCTATGAAGGCGAGAAGCAGGTGCTTTACCGGGTGTTTATCAATGAACCCAAGGCACCGGTTGCCTGTATGGACATCGTCTTCAGCAAAGGTAATGCCACCGCGGAACGCGGTGCATTGTTCTACCCCGTCGGCGACCAGAGTTACACCGTTGCCTACGCGCCCGTCAGCACTCAGCGGTAAAAAAAGGAGCAAAAGAACGTGCAAGAATCCGCGATGGCTGCCTTCAAGGCCTTTATTGCTGCAAACGAGATGGCGATCATCAGCCTCACGGCCCTCTTCGTGACGCTGTGTCTTCTGAAGTTTTACTGGGCGAAAGTCGGTTACTTCGCCATGCGTATCTGGCACGGCGTGCCGCTGATTGGCACGGTATCGCGCCTGGCGAGCAAAGAGCCGACCATCCGCCCGGATGGCTGGACCAGTTCCGAATACGACCTGTGCAACAGTTACTACGAAACCTACAACGAGGTCGACAAGAGCCCGGAGTTCTTTCGCCAATGCCAGGATTACCTGAAGAAGATCGGTGAAGCCGGCCGCCGGCCTCGCCCGGCCTGGGTGTTTGTCCTGGCTGCCGTGCTGTTGGTCGTGGAGGCCATCGGCTTCGGTTATGTGCTGTCGGGATGGTTGAGTCTCGACGCCTCAGCCAGTGACAAACGCTACCAGGCCATTGGCGTGGCCATTTTGCTGGCGGTCATTTCCTGTGGTTTTGCCGAGGCGGCAGGTCATGCGATCCATCACAACAGCCTGATCAAAAAAGCACGTGCATGGTGGCGTGGCGACGCCTCGGATTCGCGCTCCAACCACCTCAAGCAAATCGATTCGATCAACATCGAAGACAGCTTCAGCGACAATCACGACAAGGACTACAACCGTATCCTGTCGCGCATCGCGACGTCCGTCGAAGTGGCGCCCAAGTACCTGCTGATCGGTGCCTTCGTGGCCATTATCCTGATCATGTCCGTGGCCGCGTTCGTGGTTCGTGCCAAGACCCTCGACAGCATTCAAGACGAGATGGTCAATTCGCTCCGCGCAGAAAGCTCGAACAATGCCGGTGCGGCTCACGCCAGTCCATTCGAACTGCCGGATGAGTCCAAGGCCGTCAACGACTCAGCGGATAACAAGACCATCGACGACAAGATGCAAGCGATCAGAGAAGCCTCTCTGACCACTTACCTGATCCTCTCGGTGATCTACATCGCCATCCAGTGCATCACCTGCTGGCTGGCAACCATCTTCGGTTTTGCCGGTGTCCACTCGCGGCGCGCCTATGACTACACGCACAAATTCAACAGTGCCGACGAAATGGTCCGTTGGCTTGAACGTGAGCGCACCAAAATCTCCGGTCATGCGGACCATAAGCTCAGCATGCTGCAGCAGAAGCTTTCCAGCCGTGGCACCAACAAGGCCGAGCACCTGAATGCCATGAAGGGAGCCGCCATCCAGAAGCGTGACTTCAACGCTTATGTAACGGTGCGCCGTACCGCTGAAAAAAACCTGCGCGATAGCAATGAGCGGATCAACGCTACGCCCGCACCCGTCGTTGAAACACCTCCCCTGGTTGTCCCGACGGCACAACCGACAACACCGGTTCCCGCCTTGCAAGCGGCGATCGCCGCCCTGCCCGAGCACGCGCCGATTGTTTCAACGCCCGTGTCAGTGCCGGCAGAGATAGATGCCAACAGCTTTCATGACCTGACCAGTGTCACCGACGAGCAACTGCCAACCCTGGCAAAAGCCCTGAAGCAGACTGAGGATGCCCTCAAGAGCATCCGTGACCAACAGCTGTTGTTGAAGCAACTGGGTATTTTCAAAGTCGGCGGGGTCAACGCATGAAGGGGCTCAAGCTACTCATGCTGGCGGCCTTGGTAATACCCGGCATCACCATGGGCAGCGAACGAAATGATCTGCAAAGCTGCTATGAGAGCGCGCAACTGCCAGAGCTGAAACCGGCGTCGCCAGGCCGCGAACTGATTGTCGTGGTGGATGAAACCGTCCCCGTTCCGGAGGACATCCAGAAGCAGGCCTGGGGACAGATCAGCCGCTTCGTACAACCCGGCGACAGCGTCAAGCTCTACAGCTTTTCGGCATTTCTGCCAGGCGAATACCTGCGGTTGCTGTACGCCGGCAAGCTCGACAAGAAAGCGGAGGAAGACGCCCGGGACGATGCCAGCGCACGCAAGCTGCGCACGCTTGACCAGTGCCTGGCGAGCCAGCCAAGAAACTTTGAGGCAGGCTTCGGCAAACTGTTCGTCAAGAGTCTTCGCGAGGCTCGCGAGGACATCCCGCGCAGCGAAATCATGAACGCCCTGCGCAAGATCGGCGAAGATATCAAGGCCTCGGACAAGGCCAGCGATCACGTGGTGTTCCTGATCAGCGACATGCTGGAAAACAGTGACTACACCAGCTTCTACGCGAAAAACCAGATCAGGAACCTGGTCGTCGCCGACGAACTGAAAAAAGCACAAACCCACAATTTGTTCGCCGACCTGTCCGGCGCCCGCATCTATGTCACTGGAGCCGGCCTGATCACCGATGGCGTCAAACAGAGTTATCGCTCAGGCAAGACCATGGACGCGCTGAACCAGTTCTGGGGCGAATACTTCAGCCACTCCAACGCCTCGTTGAACGGCTTCGGTACGCCGAGCCTGGGTGGGGACCTGAAGTAGCCCAAGGCCAGCGAGCCTCAAAAAACACGCATATGGCGCAGTTTGACCTCATGGTTTTCTTGCCGGCTCAAAACAGTCATAAATTGAAACACGCTCGTCGCGCCTGCAAGCCCTGAACAGAGCCCGCTTGACTTGGTTTCACACGGCTATTGCGAGTACGCTCAAGGATCTGAACCAACGCGGCAAACGGACAGCACCGTGTAAAAATAGGAAACCAACATCATGGCGATGAGTTACGCCAACCTCGACGCCTTGCGTACACGCCACCCCGCTTGGCGATTGCTCAACTCCCCACACGCCCCGCTGGTGGCGAGCTTTCTGCACCGGGTATTTGTCGCGCCCAATGTACGCGTGATGGCGGCCGCGAATCTCGTCGAAGCACTTGAAGATGAGTTATACGCATTACGCCTGGCACAGGGAGCCGAGGCGTTTCCCCGTTCGGCGCTGGAATACCTCAATGACTGGGCCGATATCGACAAAGGATGGCTGCGCAAATTCTATCGACAAGGTACGGACGAGCCCCAATTCGACCTGACCCCAAGCACGGAAAAAGCCATCGTCTGGCTCGAAAGCCTGGGCGAACGCAGTTTTGTCGGCACTGAGTCGCGGCTGCTCACCCTGTTCGAACTGCTCAAGCAAATGAATGAAGGCAGCGAGGCCGATCCCGTCAAACGGCTGGAGGAGCTACAGAAACGTCGCGACGATATCGACGCGGAAATGGCCCTGGTACGCAGTGGTCATGTGGCGCTTCTGGACGATACCGCCTTGAAGGATCGCTTCCAGCAATTTCTGCAACTGGCGCGCGAACTGCTGACCGATTTTCGCGAAGTGGAGCATAACTTTCGTCAACTGGATCGGCGCGTACGCGAACGTATCGCACTCTGGAATGGCAGCAAGGCCGCCTTGCTCGACGAGATTATGGGCGAGCGCGACACCATTTCCGACTCGGACCAGGGGCGCAGCTTCCGGGCGTTCTGGGACTTCCTGATGTCGGCGCAGCGCCAGGAGGAACTAAGCGAGTTGCTGGACAAGGTACTGACCTTGACGGCCATTACCGAACTCAAACCGGAACCCCGTCTGCGCCGCGTGCATTACGACTGGCTGGAGGCCGGCGAACATACCCAGCGCACCGTGGCGCTGCTCTCGCAACAGCTGCGCCGCTTTCTAGACGACCAGGCCTGGCTGGAAAACCGGCGGATCATGGATATCCTACGCGACATAGAGGCCAAGGCTCTGGCCGTGCGCGACAATCCTCCGGGAGAGAACTTCACGGAGGTTGACGAACTGGCGGCGAATATCGAACTGCCCATGGAGCGCCCGCTCCATACACCGCCACTCAAACCGTTGATCGCCGATGCCATCCTGCAAGCAGGCAATGAAGATGTGGATGACGCGGCGCTGTACTCACAGGTAGTGGTGGATACGGCGCGTCTGACCCAGCATATCCGCAAGGCCTTGCAGGATCGGACGCAGGTGACCTTGTTTGAGCTGATAAAGACCCAACCGCTGCAACAAGGCTTGGCGGAGCTGGTGGCTTACCTGCAACTGGGCAGCGAGACCTTCAAGGCGACTGTGGATGAAAATACCCCCGAGGATATTGCCTGGAAGTCTGTCTCCGCCGACGGGCATCCGTTGCATAAATCAGCCCGGATGCCACGAATCATTTTCGTGAGATGACAATGGAAGAGCCCCTCAAGGAACAAGCGGCGACAGATGCCACATCACAAAACCCACTCTCCGTGCTGGTCATCGGCCTGCTCAAAGGAGTGCAATATCGCGACAGCGACGAGCGCCAGTGGAGTTCGCTGCTGAACCTGCAAGTCAGGGTCCGCGATTACGTCGGCGTGCTCGGCCTGGAACTGATACTCGACGAGGCCGAAGGCTATGCCTTTCTCAAAAGCCGTTCGGAGCCCGAGGACAATGCAGCACCAACACCTCGTCTGGTGGCAAGACGACCGCTGTCGTTTGCGGTCAGCCTGCTGCTCGCGCTGTTGCGCAAGAAACTCGCCGAATTCGACGCCGGTGGCGGTGATACACGGCTGATCCTGAACCGTGACGAAATCGTCGAGCTGATACGCGTGTTCCTGCCCGGCAGCAGCAATGACGTCAAACTGATCGACCAGATCGAAACCCATATCAACAAAATCGTCGACCTAGGCTACCTGCGCCGCTTGAAAACGACAGGTGGTCCGGCCAGCTTCGAAGTACAGCGGATCCTCAAGGCCTTTGTCGATGCCCAGTGGTTAGCGGATTTCGATGCTCGGCTGGACCTCTATCGCCAACAATTCGCGGGCAAAACATCGACCGCCGATAACACGGCGCAGGAGGCACCATGAACACGCCAGATTCACCCGGCCTGGACTTCATGGCGGACGACACCCTGACCGGCTTTCGCCTCAGGCGTCTCGAGGTGTTCAACTGGGGCACCTTCGATGCCAAGGTCTGGTCGCTCAACCTCGAAGGCAATAATGGCCTGCTCACCGGCGATATCGGCTCGGGCAAGTCGACGCTGGTCGATGCCGTGACTACCCTGCTGGTCCCCGCGCACCGTATCGCCTACAACAAGGCTGCCGGGGCCGACAACAAGGAACGCAGCCTGCGCTCCTATGTGCTAGGGCACTTCAAGTCCGAACGCAGCGAAGTCACCGGCACCGCCAAACCGGTTGCCCTGCGTGATCACAACCAGTACTCAGTGATTCTCGGGGTCTTCCACAATGCCGGCTACGACCAGACGGTAACCTTGGCCCAAGTCTTCTGGATGAAAGACCCACACGGGCAACCGGCACGCCTGTTCGTCGATTGCGAACGCGAACTGTCCATCGCCGCGGACTTTTCCGGCTTTGGCTCCGATATCGCCCAACTGCGCAAAAAGCTGCGGGGCGCGGGTGCCGAAATCGAAGACAGCTTTCCCAAGTACGGAGCCTGGTTTCGCAGACGCTTCGGTATAGAAAACGATCAAGCCCTAGAGCTGTTTCACCAGACCGTTTCGATGAAATCGGTGGGCAACCTGACGGACTTCGTGCGTAACCACATGCTGGAGCCCTTCGAGGTCGCACCACGGATAAACGCCCTGATCGCCCATTTCGACGACCTTAACCGCGCCCATCAGGCCGTACTCAAGGCCAAGCGTCAGGTCGAGATGCTCTCGCTGTTGATCGCCGACTGCGATCGCCATACGCAGCAACTCCAGATACAGGACAACTGGCGAGCCTGCCGCGAGGCCCTGAAACCCTATTTCGCCACACTCAAACTGGGGTTGTTGGAACGGCGACTGCAACTGCTGGACGAAGATCACACGCGCCTGAGCACGCAAAAGGCCCAGCGCATGGAAGAACGTGATCAACAACGAATCAAGGAAGAACAACTCAAGCGCGCCGTGGCAGAGCAAGGCGGTGATCGCCTGGAGCAACTGGCCAGTGAGATTCGTGAGCAGGAGCGTGAGCGCAACCGACGCCAACAACGCAGCGACCGCTACCACACGTTGCTGAAGCAGATCGATGAGCCGCCGGTGGATGATGCATCGGCGTTCGACACCCTGTCCCGACAATTCATCAAGCGCCGCGACGCCCTCGGCCAGCAGGAAAACGATGCGCAGAACCGGATCACCGAATGGGGCGTGTCCCTTCGCGACGGCAAGCGCGAGCATGATGCACTACGCGAGGAAATCACCAGCCTGAAGGCTCGACGCAGTAATATTCCAAAGGTCCAGGTGGGCATGCGCGCCGCACTCTGCGAAGCACTTGGCCTGGATGAAGCTTCGGTGCCCTTTGCCGGGGAACTGCTTCAAGTGCATGAAGACAATGCCGACTGGGAAGGTGCCATCGAACGTGTCCTGCACAACTTCGGCCTGGCCCTGCTGGTGCCAGAAGAACACTATGCCCAGGTGTCCGCTTGGGTCGACCGGACTCATCTCGCGGGTCGCCTGGTGTATTTCCGCATCAGATCCACGCGCCAGGGTGAACTCCCGAGCCTGCACCCGGACTCCCTCGCCAGAAAGGTCGCGATCAAGCCGGACTCGAACTTCTATACCTGGCTCGAGCGGGAACTCGCCCATCGCTTCGATTATGCCTGCTGCCAGACGGCGGAGCAGTTCCGCCGCGAAACCCGGGCACTGACCCTCAGCGGTCAGGTCAAGGCGCCTGGCGAGCGCCACGAGAAGGACGACCGTCACCGGCTCGATGACCGCGGTCGCTATGTACTGGGCTGGAGCAATACGGCCAAAATCGCAGTGCTGGAGGCACAAAAAAATACCCTCGAGTTGCACCTGGGTAAGATCGCCGGGGACATTGCCAAGGCACAATCCGATCAGGCCCTGTTGCGTAACCGGCTCGAAGCACTGGCGGCACTCAAGGAGTTCACCGACTATCGGGAACTGGACTGGGCCCAGTGCGCTACCGCCATTGCCCACTTGCAAGCAGAACATGAACGCCTGCAAGACTCCAGTGACACCTTGCGCGAGCTTACAACCCAGTTGGCCGATACCCAGGAGCAACTGCGGACCTGCGAAGAAGCCCTCTCGAAGCTGGACAAGGAACTGGGCAGTGTCGAGAACAAGCAAGAGGCCGCCCGGCAACTGCAAGTCGAGACTCTGACACTACAGGGCGAATTGCCAACTGACAGCGAAGTCATCGATCAACTCGAGGCGTTGCGCTCAGAGATCCTCGGCGAACATCAACTATCGGTAGAAAGCTGTGACAACCGCGAGCGCGAACTGCGCGAAGCGCTGCAAGCGCGCATAGATGCCGAAAACAAGGTCCTCGACCGCCTGAGCGGAAAAATCATCCAGGCCATGGCAGCTTTCAAGGAGGCGTTCAAACTGGAAACCGAAGAGTTCGACGCCAGCCTCGACGCCCATTTCGAATACCGCAACCTGCTCGACCAGTTGAACCAGGACGACCTGCCACGCTTCGAAGCACGCTTCAAAGAACTACTCAACGTCAACACCATCAACGAGATTGCCAACTTCAGCGCCCAACTTGCCCGTGAACGAGAGACCATCAAAGAGCGTACGACCCGGATCAACGAATCATTGGCGCAGATCGACTACAACCCAGGCCGCTATATCGTTCTGGAGTCACAGCTCAGCCCGGATGCGGAGATCCGCGATTTCCAAACCGAGTTGCGCGCCAGCACCGAAGGCACGCTGACCGGCTCCGATGATGCTCAATATTCGGAGACCAAGTTTCTCCAGGTCAAGGCCATCGTCGATCGTTTTCGCGGACGCGAGGGCCAATCGGAACAGGATCGACGCTGGACCGCCAAGGTTACCGACGTACGTAACTGGTTCCTGTTCGCCGCCAGCGAGCGTTGGCGCGAAGACGACAGCGAGCACGAACACTATTCCGACTCCGGGGGCAAATCCGGTGGGCAGAAGGAAAAGCTGGCCTACACCATTCTCGCCGCCAGCCTGGCCTACCAGTTCGGCCTCGAATGGGGCGAAGTACGCTCACGCTCATTCCGTTTCGTGGTCATCGACGAAGCCTTCGGCCGGGGCTCGGACGAGTCGGCGCAATATGGACTCAAGCTCTTCAGACAACTCAACCTGCAATTGCTGATCGTCACGCCCTTGCAGAAAATCCACATCATCGAACCCTTTGTTTCCAGCGTCGGTTTTGTCCACAACGAAGGGGGTAGAACTTCCCGGCTACGCAACCTGAGTATCGAGCAATACCAGGCGAACAAAGCGGAGCAAGTCCCGTGAGCTGGAGCAGCGCCACCGACTTGAAAAACCAGCTGGAACGACAATGGGCGCGCGGTGAACTGCTGCGGGCCCTCGTGCGGGGCACACCGCTGTTCCCCATGGCCCTGAAACTCAAGGGCCCCAGCTCGAGGGAACTGACCCAGCAGTTCGAAGCCGTCAGAAACTGGGTCTCGCAGCTGAACGCAATCACGTCTGTGCGAATCGAATGGCGAGACGTCAGGCATCCGGTCATGGGCCAGCAGCGGTTGCCACAATCCGTCTGGATAGATCAAGCTGATACGGCCATTGCTTGGCTCGGTAAGCGCCCTGAAGTTAGTCGTTTCATGGCCATTCAAGCCGAAACCCGGGCGCGCCAGCCCGCCTTGCTGGAGTGGCTGGTCAAGTCACCGCTACGAGCACTCAAGCTGAGTGATGAATGGAGCCGCCTGCTAGATGTCGTACAGTGGTTGCAAGAGCACCCAACACCTCGACTTTACTTACGACAGGTCGACTTGGCAGGCATCCACACCAAGTTCATAGAAGCCCATCAGAACGTATTGTCCGAACTGTTCGAGCTTGCTTTACCTGAACAACACATCGCCCTCAACGTCGCTGCGGGGCGATTCACCGCGCGTTACGGTTTCCTGGAAAAGCCGGTGCGTATTCGTCTGCGCCTGCTCGATGCAAGTATCCCTCTGATACCCGGGGTGAGCTACCCGGACATAACTCTGGACACCAACAGCTTCAGCTCACTGGACCTCAAGGTCCGACAAATATTCATCACCGAGAATGAGATCAACTTCCTGGCCTTTCCACCCGTACCTAACGCCATCGTGATATTCGGTTCCGGCTATGGCTGGGAGGCCCTGGCGCAAGCTCAATGGCTGAATCATTGCACGCTGCATTACTGGGGCGATATCGACACCCATGGTTTCGCAATCCTGAATCAACTACGCGGCAAGTTCGCCCATGTCGAATCTTTCCTGATGGACCGAGCAACCCTCATGGCACACCAGGCGCTGTGGGGTGACGAAGAGAAACAGGCTACCCACGACCTGACCCGACTGACCCATGCCGAACGCCTGTTATTCGATGAACTACGCGATAACCGCATTCGCCCACGCCTGCGACTGGAACAGGAGCGGGTTGGGTTTCACTGGGTGCAGGCAGCACTGATCTCGATGGAAACCAGCACTCCCAACTAATCCCCCTAGACCTTCCGTGTTCTCGGCAACAACACCGCCAACACCCCGAACAACGGCAGGAACGAGCACATCGTGTACACGTACTCGATGCCATGAATATCCGCCAGATGCCCCAGCAACGCCGCGCCGATCCCGCCAAAGCCGAACATCAAACCGAAGAACACCCCGGCGATCATCCCGACATTGCCCGGCACCAGTTCCTGGGCAAACACCACGATGGCCGAGAAGGCCGACGCCAGGATAAAGCCGATCACCACACTCAGCACCGTGGTCCAGAACAGGTCCACATAGGGCAGCATCAAGGTGAACGGCGCCACGCCCAGGATCGAGAACCAGATCACCGCCTTGCGCCCGATCTTGTCGCCGATCGGCCCGCCGGCAAAGGTCCCCGCCGCCACCGCGCCGAGAAACAGGAACAGGTGCAGTTGCGAGCTGGCCACCGACAGCTGGAAT
Organism: Pseudomonas sp. MWU12-2319; assembly: GCF_023242525.1. Lineage (NCBI taxonomy): Bacteria > Pseudomonadati > Pseudomonadota > Gammaproteobacteria > Pseudomonadales > Pseudomonadaceae > Pseudomonas > Pseudomonas sp. MWU12-2319. Next base: position 51,390 of record NZ_JALJES010000011.1, on the reverse strand, counting down.
TTCTCGATCAGGTAAAAGGTGAAGTAGCTGGTGAAGCTGGCCATGTAGAAATACTTGGAGAACACCAGCAAGCCGAGCACCACCAGCGCCCCGATCACCCGATGCTTCGACAACCCGTGAGTGGCCTTCTGGCCCTGCTTGAGCTTGAAAAGATTCAGGTGCGCGCGGTACCAGCGACTGATCCCGTAGAGCACGCCCAGGGCAAACAGTGCGAACAGTCCGAACCAGGCGACATGGCCCTGGCCGAACGGAATGATGATCGCCGCCGCCAGCAACGGGCCAAAGGCAGAACCGGCGTTACCGCCGACCTGGAAACTCGACTGCGCCAGCCCATAACGCCCACCCGAGGCCAGGCGGGCAACCCGCGAAGCTTCCGGATGAAAAGTCGAGGAGCCGACACCGATCAAGGCCGAGGCCAACAGGATCAACGGGAAACTGCCGACCTGGGACAGCATCAGAATCCCGATCAGCGTGCTGATCATCCCCATCGGCAACAGCAAGGGCTTGGGATGACGGTCGGTATAAAAGCCGACCCAGGGCTGCAACAAGGAAGCCGTCACCTGGAAGGTCAGGGTAATCAGCCCGACCTGGGTAAAGGTCAGGCCATAGTTGGCCTTGAGCATTGGATAGATCGACGGCAAGACCGACTGGATCAGATCGTTGATCAGGTGCGCCAGTGCCACGGCACCGATCACGCGCATCACCAACGGGCTGGTTTGCGGCGCTGTCGCCGTCGATATCGAAGCGCTGGACGTTTCAGAAAGGGCCATGAAGTGATTCCGTAACACGGATGGATGCACAGTTGCAGGTGCAGCAATGTGCCATTTTTCGGTGCAGTCACGCCAGATACTTGCAGAGCTAACAATCGGTTTTTTCCCGATGGAATGGCTGATAGCGTAACGCCATTGGTCTGAATCTTGCGTGCTCTGAGTGCTTACAGCACGCCCCCTTACAAAGGGAGCCGAGAATGGGAAGTTTCGCTACAACGGCTAACCTACACCGCCTCACAGCCGGACTTCCGAAGTATCTAATGACGGCACCCGTTACGATCGCACCAAAATCGTGCGCGGCGCCCTGAGGAGTAGTCGACCATGCACGCTTTTTTATCACCGGGGATTCGACTGCTGGGCCACTTCGGGTTCGCCCGCAAGTTTCAGGTACTGTTCCTGTTGTTCATCGTCCCACTGATGGGCAGCCTGTACCTGATCGGCCAGGATTATCGCAGCAAGCTGGCACTGATCACTGAAGAGCGCGCCGGCGTCCATCAACTGCTCTCCCTCGATTCACTGGACAACCTGCTGGAGGCCCAGCGTGATCGTGCCGCCCGTTGGCGCGCCACGGAAACCAACCGGCAGCCGACACCCGCCACCCTGGCGGCCATGGCAACACTGGACAAGGCCCAACCGGAGATCGACCAGGCCGTCGAGGCACTGGGCAAGACCCTGCAAAGCGAAGGTGCCGATGCCGACACCCTGAAGCGCTACCAGATCCTCCAAGCCGCCCTGAGCGGCCTCGACTCCGCCAGCCTGAGCAAGGTCGGTTGGTGGCCGGACGGCTACGATCGTTTCACCAGCGCCTTGAGTGCACTGCAAGCGTTGCGCGAACAAATCGCCATGGACAGTCGCCTGATCCTCGCCCCCTGGATGGAAACCTACCTGCTCACGCAAATCGCCACCCAGCATGCGCCGGACCTGATCGAACGGGTCGGCCGGCTGGCCAGTGTCGGCCAGGCCTCTGTGGTCTCGGGCCAGTTCAGCCTGCAAAGCCGCCTGCAGTTGAAGGACCTGCGTAGTCGTATCGGCGATGCCCGGGACCAGTTGACCAAGACCGGCAACCTGCTGGAAAGCCGTCTGCCGGCGGAGCTGAAAAGCTGGGCCGAGCGTTACCATGCCAGCCTGACGCACCTGGACGAGGGCCTCAAGGTGCTCGACGACGGCATGTTCGGCGGCAGCATCACCCTCAAGCCCGATGGCTTCGAACAGGCCCTGGACAAAATGCTGGGTGAGCTCGCCAGCTTGCGCCAGGACAGCCTCACCTCCCTCGACAGTCGCCTGGACTATTATCACGGCGCGGCCATCCGCCAGTTCAGCCTGTTGGCGGCGATCTTCGGTTGCCTGCTGCTGGCGGCGCTGTACCTGTTCGTCTGCCTGCAAGCCTCGATCCGCCGTAGTGCCAGCGGTATCACCCTGCTGGCCGAATCCCTGCGCGACGGCAACCTCTGCTTGCAAGTGCCGGTGGAGGGGCGTGACGAACTCGCGGCCATCAGCACCGCGTTGAACGTCGCCGTGGTGCAACTGCGTACCAGCCTGCAGGGGGTCGACCATGAAACCCTACAACTGAGCGCGGCCGTGCGCACCCTCAACACCCACTCCAGCGGTGCCCTCAGCGAGGTCGAGACGCAACAGGCGCAGATCAGCCAGATCGCCGCGGCGGCCACCCAACTGGCGGCCACCTCCCAGGGCGTGGCGCAGAGTTGCGAACAGGCTTCCGGCAGTGCCCAGAACACCCAGCGCATTGCCTCGGAAAGCAGCCGCGACAGCCAGCGCACCACCGCCAGCATCCAGCAGTTGAATCAACGCCTCAACGAAACGGCAGCCGCATTGGGCCGGGTCAGCGAGCAGGGCCAGCAGATCCAGCTGGTGGTCGACACCATTCGTGGCGTGGCCGAACAGACCAACCTGCTGGCCCTGAACGCCGCTATCGAAGCGGCGCGGGCCGGCGAGCAAGGGCGGGGCTTTGCGGTGGTGGCGGATGAGGTGCGCAGCCTGTCGCAGCGCACGCAATCGTCCACCGCGCAGATCGCCAGCACCGTCGACAGCCTGCGCTCCACGGTCAGCCAGGCGGTGACCTTGATGGAAGCGGCCTGTATCCAGGCCGAGACCGACGCCCAATCGGTGACCGGACTGGGTCAGCGCCTGGTGGAAATCGCCGGCGCGGTGCAGACCGTCACCGACACCCTGGCGCAGATCGCCACGGCGGTGGACGAACAGGCGAGCACGGCGGATGAGGTCAGCGGCAATATCCAGCAAATCGACCAGGCGGCCGTACGGCTGCTGGAAGGGGCTCGCGCGGTTAACCGCGCGGCGGACAGCCTGAGCGAAGGCAGCAAGGCTCTGAGCGACAATACCGGGCGTTTCCGCCTGAGTTGAGACGGCGTTGGCCCGCGGTTTTCACCGTAGGGCCTTAACCGGTTGATAGCGCAGAGAAAATTTTCAGATATTTGCTTGACACAATTGCGTTACCGGCGAATAATGCGCGCCACTTGGCTACATAGCTCAGTTGGTTAGAGCATAGCATTCATAATGCTGGGGTCCGGGGTTCAAGTCCCTGTGTAGCCACCAAGTACTAAAAACGGCTTACCGAAAGGTAGGCCGTTTTTTTATGCCTGGAGAAAAGTGCCAGGCCGGGCAAGCCGCTCCCGATCTCAAAAAGGCAGGTCTCGGCGGCCTGAAAAAGCCGTGCGTCCCTGGAAAGCCCGCCCGGGATAAATGGCAGGGATTTGCCGCCCAAGACCGACTGGATAAGCGCCGACTCAAGGTAAATCATACGGTAGCGAAAGCCGGCTTCGGTACAGGTGTCACTGGCCATGGTAACTTCATTACCTTCGAGACAGGACCTCCAGCTCAACCATGAAAATGCCCGACATCGACGCTATCCAGGCGTTTGTCCTGGTCGCGGAGCTCAAGAGCTTCACCCGCGCCGCGGATGTTATAGGCGGCACCCAGGCAGCCATCAGCCTGAAGATAAAGCGGCTGGAAGAAACCCTGGGGCGCAAGCTGCTGGAACGCACGCCGCGGCGGGTAACGCTATCTGCCCATGGGCAGACTTTCTTGGCCAGCGCACGGCATTTGCTGGATAACTACCAGCAAGCGCTGAACTGCTTCGGCAAGCAGAAACGCACCCTGCGGGTCGGCGTCAGCCATCACATTGTCGGGGCCGATCTCACCCTGTGGCTGCGACGTATGGCGAACACCGACCCGGAGGTTATCGTCGCCTTCAGCCTGGGCACTTCCCGGGACATGCTGGAGAACTACGAGCAGGGCAAGCTGGATGTGGCCTTGATCCTGAGGCACGACAACCGACGCCAGGACGGTGAGGTGATTGGCGCGGCACGATTTAGCTGGATGGCTGCACGCGACTTCGAACTGCCGCCCGGAGCACCTTTACCCCTGGCGATACAACCGGCGCCCTGTGGCATGCGGAGCATGGTGATGGCGGTGCTACAAACACAGAATCGCCCTTGGGAAGAGGTCTTTGTCGGCAGCGGGATTCTGGCCATCGGCGCAGCCGTCGCCGCCGGCATCGGAATAGGCCCGATGGTCGGGCGCATGGCTCCAAACGGCTGCGTCGACGCGGCACAGCGGATCGACCTGCCGCCCCTGCCCTCTCGCGAAATCGTGCTCTACACTGCGCAGCGCGACGCCCAGGCGCAAGCGCTGATCAGTACTTTGAGCGCAGACATTTCAACTGGTTGAGCTAGAAGAATAAGCGCCCAGTCAAGGCCATCATCATCGTCAGGCTCAGCAAACCCAGGCTGACGAGGACGAATGCCGCGAGATGTACAAGTACGATCATGAGCGACCGCATTCGATACTGTTCCATATTGGCTTCCTTGGTGGGCTCCAGAAGCAGCAGTATGGGGAGGGGGATAGTGCGTGAAACAGACGTCGCGGGCTATTTCAGTGATAACCAAGTACTAAAAACGACTTACCGAAAGGTAGGCCGTTTTTTATGCCTGGAGAAAAGTGATGAGCAAGGAAGGCAAAAACAAAAGGCCCGGAACGGGGCCTGGCTTGGCAAGGTTCAGGATTTATGGGTGAATGAATTTTGCTGCTGTGAAGGCAAGCCCCGCGAGAACAGCTGAGATTTGTACGAAGCGCCAAGTCGAGTCACTGACGACTTTTTGAACGTCAGTAGAGATTGAGCCGCGCAGAGCCTCCACATCCGACTTGGTTGCCATGTTTTTCTCAACGTTGTCGAGTTTTGTCTCGACGCGAGCAAGCCGTTCCCTGATCTCAGGGATTGCTTTCTCCAGTGCGGCTACGCGCGCTTCCATGGGGTGATCTCCAGGCGGTTCCTCACCACCAGTATTGCTCGAACCCTCTTTCTTGTCATCCCAGCGACCAGAAACGACATCACCCATTTTCTTTCTCCATGGCAGACAAGCCCTCCACAACTTTTTTAACGCTGGTGTAAGCCATGTAGCCGCAGCTTGGGCACTCCATCGAGAATGTTGGATGCGCCACTCGCTCAGAAAACAAATCCTCTGGTGACATCCCATCCATCCTGGTGATCATCATGCAGGACTCAACGCCCATTCCCAGGGACTTGTCGATATAGAAATTCCACTCTCCATCGTGGGGGCATACCGGACAAGAGCTTGAGCGGCCAACCTTTACCAGAAAGCTTATGAATTGGTTCAACGTGATCCGCCATTCCTTTGGTATAGAGTCGTTGTCTTCCAACCTTCACTCCTCAGTAAATCGCCTGATTTTTGACCACTTCACCGCAATGACTGGACGGATAGCCCTCATCCAACCAAGCGCTCTTACTCTATCCCCCGGCGCTTTTCCTCGACCAGCAAGACACATCTCTTTTCATCGTCTGAAATTTCCTAGAAACTTCCGGCCTGTTGCGCCTGCCGATTTCGCTGGCTAGCCTTGAGTCGTCACTGCCAAATGCAGTGATCGGGTTTAGCAGCTCGGATTCGATTGGCGCACAGCGCCCCCTTTAGTCAGGCGCTTTTTATTGCCTGCCTTTTATGGTGGCTGTGCGCAGGGCACCTTCGGGTGCGCCGGGTTCTCCAATCGACCGGTCTGCTAACCTGCGTACAGCTGCCACCCCAAAATCGTTTAGCAGCGATGGTGTCAGCTCCAACCGATTTGATTGGAGATTCATCATGTTCAAGGTAACGCCCAATCCACCCGCCTCATCCGGCATGGAAACCATCGACCCACAAGCTGTCGACCGCGCCCTGGCTCACTACATACAGCCAGAAGGCCACGCACCAAGGCCTCCCAGCTCGATAGCACCGCACAAACACCCAGTCACCTCCCAAAGCCGCGAAGACGCCCTGGTCAACGCCAGCTCGATCCTCGACTCCGCTGCCGCCACCGCCTATGAAAATGCCGACAACCTCACAGGTGCCAACCGCAAGGTGGCGATGGGTATCGTGCATCTGATCGAGCTGGCACAGCGGCAGGTAGACTCGGTGATTGAAGAAATAGCCGTGCCGGGCTGACAAGAGCAGTGCAATGGGGGCACCTGGCTAAATGCCCTCTCCTTTTTACCATCCAAAAGCCCTTGCTATTAGCCCCACAAAAAGCCCCGGGTGCTCGCAATGCTCTGGGGCTTTGACCTTGTCCCTGAAAAACGTATTCCTTACCAGCGCCCAACGTCGCCGCAAGGATATGGCGTGGCTAAGCCCAAGGCAGATCGCGCAAAGCATGCGCTAGCGGCCTATTTGTCTAATTGATTTATCTATTTAAATGAGTTGGCCGCCTGTTTCCTGATTATTTAGATTATCGAATTCCCCGCACAGAAAACCAGCACCGACACCGCGCTGACATGGATCGTGGCGGTGTTCGGCGTGGTGAAGCGTTACTGTGTTTATCTGTTCACGAAGCGACTGTCTAGCGAGGCAACCGTCCTATCTGTGTAGTTTGAAGGAACCGAATAAAGAATTTGGTACAGATTTCAAAAAAAACCACCATACAGATGACCATCTGATTAGTTGTACGGTGAAAAAAACAACGGTCTGGATCTTAGTTTTTCGGTAAAAACGGTAAAAAATATCACGTCATGGATATTGACCACTCTCTAACAAACACCAACAAGCCAATAAATAATGGCGAATTTATCACTGTCTATAAGCACTCAAATACTTTAAATAAATCAAGTTATGAGCCCGCTAGCGTCGCTTTCAACCACTGTTCTTTTGAAAACGCCCACTCAATGGATGAGCTCGCAGTGAACAAAACAGCTGAATTCAACAACCGCCAGGATAATAAAGCCTCACAACTGAAAGCACGAAATGCGTCGAGAATGGCTGAAATAAGCCGTCCACATTTCGACGGCACTTATGAAAAAAGCCTGATGGGCGTGTCTTGCAGAGTTTTCGAGAACCGACGCATCGAGATTGCCACCCGCGCAAGGGAGGTGATCGATTACACCCGATACGGCTACCTCAGCCTGGACAGTCATCCCAAAGTGCTCGCAATAGCGCTCGCCAACTTTGCCTCGGTCCTTCAGACATACAGGTGCTGAGCATGAATATCGCCAACTGGCTGGACCAAGCCGGCCTTCGCTACCCGAAGCATCCCGCCTTGTTCGAGGGCCGGCAGCAAGTCGCCAACTATGGCGACTTTGTCGCTCTGGTCCGGCACCGAGCTGCATATCTGATCGACGAGCACGGCATTGCCCCCGGCGACCGTGTCGCGCTGTCCATGAAGAACTGTTGCGAATACCTCGAACTGCTCTACGCCATCTGGTGGGCCGGTGCCGTGGCGGTGCCGATCAACTGCAAGCTGCACCCAGTCGAAGTCGGCTGGATCGTGCGCAACTCGCAGTCTCGGCTGATTTTCACCGATGGCGGCCAGGTGTTCGCGCCCGGAGCCCTGCCCCAGGAGTGTCGAGAGCTGGATCGAGAGGACATGGGAGCACTCACATCAATCACTTCGCCACCGGACACGCCTTGTCCGCGTCAGGCCGATGACGTGGCCTGGTTATTCTACACCTGCAGCCCCACTGATCACTCCCAGGGGGTGATGCTGAGCCACGGTGACATGACGGCCATGTCGCAAGACTGTACGCCCGATGTCGATCCGATCGACGCCATGGTGTATGCCGCGACCATGTCTCACTGCGCCGGACTCTACAGCCTGATCCATGTGCGTCGGGGCGCTCGCCATGTCGTCCCGGAGTCCCGCGACTTCAAGGCCGACGAGCTGTTCGAACTGGCGAGCAGGTTCGGCAATATCACGTTGTTCGTGGCTCCCGCCATGTTCACAGACATGGTCGAACAGGCCCGCCGCCAAGGCTACGACGGCAAGGGAATCAAGACAATCATCTATGGCGACGCGCCCATCTACCCGATAGATCTGCGCAACGTACTGCTCAGGAACAACTACGGCGAACTCCTCAAGACGGAGCTGAGCCTGTGGTTGAAGGTGAGCGCCAATGACGCCAGTGCTCCCTGAAGAACGTTTTCGCAGATAGCCGAACCTTCGGCGGGATCGACCCTACAGCAGTTTATCCAACTGGGGCTGGTACAGATCGTCATTGCCACATGGAGGGAGGGCTTACGTGAAAATAACGACCGCTATAACAAGGGCCATACTTCTCGTTCAGGAAACTTGAACGCTCACTGACACACGATGTCGGGCCGCCTACTCACTCATGTTCGCTTGCACCTGCACGCAGGATCAAAAGCAAGTTAAACAGTGTACAAAAACCCCCACACAGACCCGACATTACGCTGATAAAGCCGACAAAGTAGTGGTGTTAACCTCTGATCAGCTTCGGGACTTTCCCGCAGCCGGCCCCTCTGAATGGTCAAATAATTCAGAGACTACAAATGACTACCTGCGCCTCTCGTTCCGACTCACGCAGGCTTTCCCAGTATTCCGGAGGTCACGATGTCTATCGGTGCAATCTCAGCTTCGATTTCAACCCCCACCACCGCCACCACCCAGGCCGCGACAACCGCTGCGAACCAGGCCGCTACGCAATCCGCGACCACCAGCACCACCGCCAGCAGCACCGCGGCAACCCATAAGCACCATCACCGCCACGCCGCACAAAGCAGCACCAGCAGCGACAGCGAAAGCACAACCGCTTCGGCCAAACCGTCTGTAAGCGGCAGCGGGCAGAGCATCGGCGAGACCATCAGCGTCACCGCCTAAGCGCTGCTCAAGCCCGTCAAAACAACAAACCCCGCTTCGGCGGGGTTTGTCGTTATACAGCGCAATCCGAGTCATCACGCCAGTGGCCATGAGCCACGAGCCCCTATTGTTGCATCGGAACCGGTTGTGGCTGGTAGTAGTAGCCCGGCGGCGGAGGGGGTGGCGGTGCCTGGTAGTAAACCGGCTGCGGCGGCTGGACGTACACTGGCTGCGGCTGGACGTAGACCGGCTGTTGAACGTAAACCGGTGGCTGGGAGTTGGCGCCGACCACACCACCCAGTAAGGCCGCCCCCAAACCATACCCACCACGGGCCTCAGCCTGCCCCGCGACGGCGAGCACGCCCAGGAGCACGACGGCTATTTTTGCTCTTGAGAGCGGAGTCATCATGATAAATCCTCTTTTCTGCATCAAACCGGCTATTTTAATAAATGCTCCGGGAATACTGATCAGACCGTTTTTCCTGGGGAATACGTCACGCGCCAAAGTAAATACTTGGTAAATTTTGTATCTCATTTGTTACCTTTAACTTCCCCCCCGCCGCCCGGCAGTTCCAAAAATACAGAAACCCCCTCATAAATGGATTGAACTCACCGATCCAACACCAACTTCCGGCTATTTTTTATGTATATAAAACGATACACGATATAAAAACAGCGCGACATATTAAATGCAGCACGGCGATAGCAGTATGCCTGCACCCTCGCACCCGCCATTTTGACCACGCCTCGACGGCGCAAGGGTGTCAGCCGGGTCCTGCCTTTTGGCCGCGCAAACAAACAGGTCCCGTTTTCAGGTGGGACCTGCATCACTCAGAACATCACGGTGACCAGCGAGCACTTAACGCGGCGCCGGAACCGGTTGTGGCGCGTAGTAGTAGCCCGGAGGCGGTGCCTGGTAGTAGACCGGCGGCGGTTGCTGGATATACACCGGCTGCGGCTGGACGTAAACCGGCTGTTGAACGTAAACCGGTTGGGAGTTGGCGACAACCGAGCCCACTACGAGCCCGCCGACCACCGCACCCAACAGGGCCGGACCGCCCCAACCCCAGCCGTAACCGTGGCCGTAGCCATAGTGGCCGTAACCGTACCCACCCCGGGCATCAGCCTGCCCTGCAATGGCGAGTACGCCAACAAGCAAGACAGCTACTTTCATTTTTGAGAGTCGACTAATCATGATAAGTCCTCTGCATTTGCACCGAACCGGATTTAATAATATCCCCGGGCATACCTTTCAGACAGTTCTTTTTGATGAATTCGCAACGTGCCAAAGTAAAGACTAGGTAAAGTTTGTACCCCGTTCGTCACTTGACATCGAAACCGAATTAAACACCTGCTTTGGGCAGTTTCATGAATACGAAAATAAGCCCGCAAATGAATGGCTTCCGCCCTCCCCCTCTCAACTTTTGACACGTTTATATGTATATAAAACCATACTCGGCGGCGACGACTTCGATGCGCTGACGGCGGAACGCTATGGCTGGCTCAATCGTGCGTTACCGGATGTCGAGCTGGATGGTTTCGTCGACCGGCTTGCCAGACGAATCGCCTCGTTCGACGGTCAGGCCCGGGCGAACGCGCCGCCGGACTGGGCCTTGAGTTCGAGCTGCGCATGGGTCACCCCCTAGGGTGGTTGTAGTGCCTTCTCTGATATGAAATTCTCTCAAGCATCACCTTTTTTGAACTCACCTCAATGTCTCGCTCCCAACGTCTCCTGGCCTTGATCCAGATTTTACGGTGCCACCGCTTTCCGGTGGCCGGTGCAGTGCTGGCCCAGGAGCTTGGCATCACCTTGCGCAGCCTCTACAGGGACATCGGGACCTTGAAGGAACAAGGCGCAAATATCGAGGGGGTAGCCGGACTGGGATTTGTGCTGCACCCCGGCTTTCTACTTCCGCCACTGATGTTTTCAGAGGAGGAGATAGAGGCCCTCGTCCTGGGTTCGCGCTGGGTAGTCGAGCGTGCAGATGAACGCTTGGGTCGGGCAGCACGTAATGCCCTGGATAAAATTTCGGCGGTCCTTCCATCAGGCCTGAGGGACGAACTGGACGCCTCTGCGCTACTCATCGGGCCCAGCACCTCGCCGTTGCCGGTAGACATTGTGCAGCCGCTGATTCGCCAGGCGATCAGGGCAGAACTGAAAGTGGACATCGTCTACCAGGACTTGAAAGGCGAACAGTCCTGCCGAATCATCTGGCCGTTTGCTCTGGGTTATTTTGATGAAGCCCGCGTACTGGTGGCCTGGTGCGAACTGCGTGAGGGCTTTCGGCATTTCCGCAGTGACCGGATAACCGAATTCAAGGTGGCCCAGGAGCGATATCCGCGCCGACGCCAGGCACTGCTGAAGGCTTGGCGTCTACAGGAAGGAATCAGGCCCCAATAGGCGATGACTGCTGACAAAAATGGGTAGGGGCCTGCGTAGGATAGAAAGCGCCAGTCAGCACTGTGCTGATAGCACCACTTCCATCCCAGGCCAGGAGCCCTTCAATGATCAAGCCCAATTTTTTCATCTTGTATGTCGACAGCCCAGAAGCCAGCGCCCGCGTCTACGCCGATTTGTTCGGTAGCGCGGCGATAGAGGCTTCGGCCACGTTTGCGATGTTCGCCTTGGGCTCCGGGGTCATGTTGGGTCTTTGGTCGAAGCACACGGTGGAACCACGGGTCGCCGACATCGGGGTTGCCGGAGAAGTAGCGTTCTCCGTCGCGGAAAAATCGCTGGTTGAGTCAACCTATCAAGCGTGGCTCGCCAAGGGGCTGAGCATTCTCCAGACACCGGTAGAGATGGATTTCGGCTATACCTTTGTCGCCCTTGATCCGGACGGTCATCGACTGCGTGTGTTCGCTTCGTCGGACGCCTAGTGGCGGACCAGGCGAGCACCTCCCCAGGTCGGCAATCCCACTCACCCGCAGTGTCGGCGGGCGAGTGGGGCCAACTCCCGCGCTCCGCCTTGTCAGTCGTCTTCTTCAAGCAGCAACAGCGCACTCAGCGTCTGGCGCTTCCTGATCAGACGATGCTCGCTACCCGTCACCAACACCTCCGCCGCCTGGGTACGGCTGTTGTAGTTGGAAGACATGGAGGCGCCGTAAGCGCCAGCGGTATGGAAAACCAGATAATCGCCGACCTCGGCACTGGGCAACAGGCGAGACTCGACGATCCCACCTTCAGACTGGGTGAAGACGTCGCCGGACTCGCAAAGAGGTCCGGCCACAACCGTCGCCCGCATAGGCAATGGCTGATCGCGCCGGGTCAGCAACGATATCTCGTGATAACTGCCGTACAGCGAGGGACGCATCAGGTCATTGAAGCCGGCATCGACCAGGGTGAAATGGTTACCGCCCATTGGCTTGGTGGCACGCACTTCCGATACCAGTACACCGGCCTCTGCCACCAGGAAGCGCCCCGGCTCGATTTCCAGGCGAACCGGGTGGCCCAGATGGCGTTCAATCTGCTTGCGGGCGTGGTCCCATTGGGCAAAGTAATGATCGACATCCACAGGCTGTTCGCCCGCTCGGTAGGGCACTGACAATCCGCCACCGGCTGAAATGGCCTCGATATCCTGATCCAGGCCCACGACCAATTCCGCCATGGTGCTGCACACTTGCTGCAGATGCTGGTAATCCACCCCGGAGCCGATGTGCATATGTAGGCCCACCAGATGCAGGCCGTAGTCCCGAACCAGCCTCAGGGCTTCGTCCAGCTGGGTGTGCCAGATCCCATGTTTACTGTTTTCGCCGCCGGTATTGGTCTTGCGGCTGTGCCCGTGACCGAAGCCCGGGTTGATCCGCAGCCATACGCGGTGGCCGGAGGAAAGCGGCCCCAGTTGATGCAGCATGTCAATGGAGCCGATATTGACCTCGACTTGCGTCTCCACTACTCGCTGCAAAGTGGCCCGATCAAACACATCGGCCGTAAACACGATACCTGCCGCTCCCGCCACAGAATCGGTACTGAATCCGGCCTGCAACGCCCGCTCGATCTCGCCGAGAGAAACCGCATCCACCCTCGCTCCGGCCTCGCGCATCAAACGCAAAATATGGAGGTTGGAACAGGCTTTCTGGGCAAAACGCACTGTGTCAAATGCGCAAAGCTGCCGGATGCGCTCTTGAATCAAGCGACCGTCATACACCCACAAAGGAGTGCCATGTTGCTCGGCCAGTTGCAACAGCAAGTTGTCAGCGAGGGTTTTCATATCAGCAGGTCTCAGGCAAGCAATGCGCGCGCAGCAAGGGGCTATCGCGCAGTCGGCGGCATGATGACGAAACAAGACTCAATCATAAAATATCAATATTCAGAAAGATCATTCATTTATGATATGGCTTTCGAAATCGGTGAGCAGATCCATGTCAGCCACGTTGCGCCATATAGAAGTGTTCAGGGCCGTGATGACCAGCGGCAGCGTGACGGAGGCCGCGGCCATGTTGCATACCTCCCAACCGACGGTCAGTCGCGAACTGGCGCGTTTTGAGCAACTGACTCAACTCAAACTGTTTGATCGCGTGCGCGGCCGCCTGCGACCGACGGCACAGGCCCTCTCGCTGTTCGAGGAGGTGCAACGGGCCTACTTCGGCTTGGGGCGGATTCTCAATACAGCGGCGTCATTGCGCGAGTTCGAGCAGGGCCAGCTATCGATTGCCTGCCTGCCGGTGTTCTCGCAATCCTTGCTGCCCAAGGCGTGCCAGCGTTTCGTTACGCAGTTCCCCAAAGCGAGCATGAGCATCACGCAGCAGGAATCACCGTTGCTGGAGGAGTGGCTGTCGGCGCAGCGCTACGACCTGGGGCTGACCGAAGTGGCGAATGCGCCGCCGGGGACAGAGCTGTCCCCCTTGATGACGGTGGATGAAGTCTGCGTCTTACCGACTGGCCATCCGCTTTTGGAAAAATCGGTTCTGGCACCTGAAGACTTTGCCTTGAAACCCTTTATCAGCTTGTCCAGCCTCGATAGCTACCGGCAACAGATAGACGAAATTTTCCGACAAGCCCAGGTCGAGCGACACAGGGTGCTGGAGACCCACAGTGCCGCTTCGGTCTGCGCTATGGTTCGCGAGCGTGTCGGCCTGGCCATCGTCAACCCGCTGACAGCCCTGGACTTCGTCGGGCAAGGCCTGGAGATCCGCCCCTTCACCGTTTCGATCCCCTTTACCGTCAGCCTGATCAAACCTTTGCACCGCCCGGCTTCCAGGCTGGTCAGCCTGTTTGAGGAAGCCTTGCGGGAAGAGGCTGCAGCAATTGAAGCCCGATTGGCGGCGATCAGTGCTCATTCAAGGGTGAACTTGTAGACTCCAGGCATTGATGCTCTTACCAGGTACAAGGACGTATGAACCTGCTCGACGATATGCTGACCGAAGTGATTGTTCGCGCCATCTGCTTTCCCGTCGGCTGGCCCGTCGTGAAGTTGCTGACGCGAGGTAAATACCCAGCCAAGGGCTCATGGTTCGCCGATACACCGCAAGCTCAATGGACTACTGCTGTGGGACTTGCGGCCCTGGTTATCGCCATGATAGCGGCACTGAAACAGTTTGCTTTCCCATAGCCAGCAGAGCCTGTCGTCAGCGCGAAACGTTGGCCATGTTCAGCGCCGACTCGATAGGCTCCCCTCTATGACTCATATGTCAGAGATGAAAAGCCTGCCGGCCAACCAGCAACCATTTGCCATGCTGCTTCTGCCAGACTTGGAAGTTCTCGATCTCAGTGGGAATCAACTCGCTGCCCTTGATCGCCTGTCCCGAAAAGTGATGGCGGACGAACGCCACGTCACCTGACAGGGTGATGGTCTGGTTCTGCATCTCCAGCGTCTTGAACGCGCTTTTCCCTGTTTCGATATCGCCGATAAAGTCCTTCTTGCCCTGCACCTTCCCGCTGGAATGCCCGTAGGTCAGGTTCTCGGAGGTCAGGGCTTTCAACTCAGGGATATCCCTGGTCAACATGGCCTGGGTCAGGTGATCCACTGCGGCGGCAACCTCCTTCTCTCCCGTCGAAGGGGCTGCGGCTACGTAGCCACTGAAGAGGCACAGGAAACCAATAAGCAGCTTGATTCTTGTCATGGGGTAATTCCTTGTTGTTATGGGCACGGGGGCGGTTTTAGCTGCCGACAATATCGTCAGTCATCGTACAACACAACAGGCTTTTGCCGGGCAGACCGACGGACGAAGTGCTTGATGAATCCACCGCTCCGGCCTAGCTTCGTGACACGTGCCGTTGAACGCCTGGCCGTACCGCCAACCTACGCAAAAGGATTAACCCATGCCTTTAGTCAGAATCGATGTGGCCGCCGACACCGCTCCTGAAACCATTGCCACCATCAGCGATGTGGTTTACCTGGCCATGGTCCATACCGCCAATGTGCCTGAACACGACAAGTTTCAGATCATCAACCGCCATGCCAGGGATGAGTTGGTCTATCCCGCTGACGGTTATCTCGGTATTACCTATACACCGAACATCGTGTTTATCCAGGTGACCTGGAATGCCGGACGAACGGTTGCGGTCAAGAAGGCGTTCTACAGGGCGATCGCCGAGGGGATTCATACCCGGACCGGGCTGCGTAAAGAGGACGTGTGGATCAACCTGATCGATGTAAAACGCGAGGACTGGTCGTTCGGCAACGGCGAGATGCAGTACGCGCCAACGGAATGAGATGACATTTTAAATATTGGGGTGGCGCGCTCAATACGACGCCCCATTGACGGCTACACTACAAGGCAAGGCCGCCTATCATTCGTTCAGTTGATAGTAACCATCAAGGAATGCAAGTTCAGTTTTTCTGTCAAAGGAGGAGGATAGCGTCATGCCGAACCGACTTCAGAAGGAAAACGCGCGATGAGAATTTCTACCTTGCTGGCTCTTGTCGCCGTATTGACCGGCGGCTTCGTCGCTACCGTCCCAGCCTACGCGGCGGACGATCAATCCTGCCATTTCCTGCCGGTGGCCGACAGTGCCGCCAGCCTCAAGCACGCCCAATCGGTGGGGGTGCTTTACAGTGAAAACACCGTCAGCACCCTCCAGTACCTTGAGCGCTACCATAGCGTTGCGCTGAGCGGTGCGAAGAATGCGGCACTGGACCCACGCATCAGCGACGCCTTCGTCAACAGCTCAGATCCGAAGCTGGCCATCGACTGGCTCATGGGCTCGCTGCAGAAACAGTTCAGCTCGGTGACCGTCTACGACAACCTCGACGCGCTGGTAAAGGCCCGTCCTGACGTGGTGGTGATGCTCGACACCTACAGCCGTCTGGTGACCAAGCGCAACAGCCAGTTCGAAGCGCGTTTCGTCGCCACGTTCTACGACTCGAACCTGCAGTACATCGGCAAGGCCGAAGGCTTCGGTGGCAAGGAACTGCCTTCGGTCTGGGTCCATGGCAAGGCCGCGCCGGAGATTGCCGCGCAAATCAACCAGCAACGCGATTTGCAGGTCAATGCCCTGAAGCAATTCGATGCCTCGCTCAAAGCCTTGGTGACCACCGGTGAAACCGATCGGGTCGCCACCAACTGATTCCATACATCGCCAGGGGAAGCCACGCTTCCCCTGCTATTTTCTACTCGCCAGCAATCAATATCCCGCCACTATTGGCGTCAATACAAGTGCCTTCGAACACGACACGATTAAACATTAAGATTCGCATTTAAGAACATAAGCAATATGCAGACGAAACAAATTTTCAATCGCCCTGATTATTTAAATAGCCTGTGTATCCCCTTCAACTTTTGAGTATGCTTTATCCCTTGAACTCGTCTGTTTCAAGGCGAACGCCAATGATTGCCAATGACCTCAGAACCCACACCTGGTTAGTCGACTAGCCTGGTGCGCCGCGGGCTGAGAGTCATTTGCAAATAAGGGAAGAAGTTTCTAATGAACGATGAACAGTTCTCCGACGAACACGAGGACGAACGCTACAGTCCTGCCGAACGTGCGGCAGCGGCGTCCCGTTGTACCTGGGTCAGTGTCGGGGTCAACCTGGCGTTGTCCTGCATTCAGATCATCGTCGGTATCCTGTCGAAATCCCAAGGCCTGATCGCCGACGGTATTCATTCCCTGTCGGATTTGATTGCCGACTTTGTGGTGTTGTTCGCCGGCCATAAAAGCAAGCAGGACGCCGACGAAGGCCATCCCTATGGGCACCTGCGCTTTGAAACCGCCGCCTCGATGATCCTCGGGCTCCTGCTGCTGGCCGTGGGCATCGGCATGATCGGTTCGGCCGTGCTCAAGCTGCAAACCCCGGAATCCATCCAGAAAGTACACATCACCGCGCTATGGGTGGCGGGCGCCGCGCTGGTGACCAAGGAACTGCTGTTTCGCTACATGCTCGCCGTGGCGAAGAAGGTGAAGTCTAGCCTGTTGATTGCCAATGCCTGGCATGCACGCTCGGATGCGGCCTCGTCGCTGGTGGTCGGTGTCGGGATTGTCGGCAATCTGGCGGGCTATCCGATTCTTGATCCGATTGCCGCACTGGTGGTCGGCGGCATGATTGCCAGGATGGGCTGGTCGTTCGGCTGGAACGCCTTGAACGACCTGATGGACAGCGCCGCCGATGAAGAAGAGGTGGCGTCCATCCGCACTACGCTCCTGGAAACCCCCGGCATCAAGGGTGTGCACGATGTACGCACACGCAAGATGGGCGACATGCTCGCGGTCGATGCACATATCGAAGTCGAGGCTTCTATTTCCGTTGAAGAAGGGCATGCGATTGCCGTGGCCGCGCGTGAAAATGTCATGCTGCGCCATCGGGTCCTGAACCTGATGACGCACATTGACCCCTGGCATCGGCCGGACCTGGACCATCTCGACCCGTCCAGATCCGGAGCCTGAAACCTGGGCTCTTCCACGGGCCTTTTAACGGCTGTTCTTCAGACTCCTGCGCGCCGCATGCCGCTCCAGCGCCAGTTCGATCAAGCGGCTTACCAGCTCGCTATAGCTCATCCCCGCCGCCTGCCAGAGCTTGGGGTACATGCTGATGCGGGTAAAGCCGGGCAACGAGTTGACCTCGTTGATCAGCACTTCGCCGCCAGTGGTAAGAAACACATCGACCCGCGCCAACCCGGCGCAGCCCAGCACCTGGAACGCCTCGATGGCCTGTGCGCGAATGCGCTCGCTGTCCTCTTCGCTGATCGCCGCCGGCACCACCACTTCGGCGGCCTGCTCATCAATGTATTTACTGTCGTAGGAGTAGAAGCCGCTGCGCACGACGATCTCGCCGCAACCGCTGGCAATCGGTTGGTCGTTGCCGAGGATCGCGCATTCGATCTCCCGCCCGCTGACCGCCGATTCGATCAAGACCTTTTCGTCAAAGCTCAGCGCCAGGGCCAAGGCGGCCTGATACTCCTCGGCGGTCTCCACCTTGCTCACGCCCACCGACGAGCCCTGGTTCGCCGGTTTGATGAACAGTGGCAGGCCCAGCTTCGCCTGTGCGGCCTCGAAGCCGAGCCGCGCGGCGGTGGCCCGGTTCACGGTGATAAAGGGGGTCACCGCCAGCCCGGCATCGCGCAACAGGCGCTTGCTCACGTCCTTGTCCATGCACACCGCCGAGCCGAGCACGTCGGAGCCGACAAAGGGCAGGTCGGTCATGCGCAGCAAGCCTTGCAGGCAACCGTCTTCACCGAGGGTGCCGTGGACGATGGGGAAAATCACATCGACCTGCTCCAGCAGCGCCTGGCTGCTGGTGTCCACCAACTGCTGGCTGGACTTGCCGGGTACCACGGCCAGTTCGCGATTGGATTGGTTCAAGGCGATAAGCGCCGGGTTTTCGGCGTTGATCAGGTAGTTGGAGCTGTCGTTGAGGTGCCAGCGGCCCTGCTTGTCGATACCGATCAGGATCGGCTCGAAACGCTCGCGGTCCAGTGCATCGACCACATTGCGCGCCGATTGCAGCGACACCTCATGCTCCGCCCCCAACCCACCGAAAATAATCCCGACTCGCAACTTGCCCATCTTCCGACCTCGTGTCCAAATCTGTGTTTCAGGGAGATTCCCTTTGTGCGCAGACTATTCGCAAGGCGCTGGTTTGGCATCCCCTGATTTACGCTTTTTTTGAACACTACAGCACTCTAGGAGCCGGCTTGCTGGCGATTGCGGTGCAAGATGCAACGCGGTTGTCACTGGCAATTACGATGCACTACGCACCGCTGCCATCGCCAGCAAGCCGGTTCCTACAGAACTCGCATCATTCGTTTCGCCAATGCACATTCACCGTCTGGCCAGCCATACCATTGAGGACAACGCTCTGCCGGTCCTCGTGACCATTACGGCGGCTGACAACCTCATATTTGCCCTCGGGCAACTTGACGTAGACCATCGGTCCGACCTGAGTCAGCGACAACACCGACTCTCCGCCAGCCTTTTGGATCGTAATGTCCACATCGGGCAGGTACTCGCCCTTGGGTCCGACGGTCGAAACAATATGCAGGTTGTAACCACGGGTATGCAGCAATGCCTGGGTCTCATCCTCGCCGACCCCGCCCACCAGGTAAGACACGCCGTTCTGAGTCTGCGGCGACAGCTGTACCGCGTCCTGGTTGATCGGTTCACTGCCACCCACCGCCCAAGCGGTCGAGGACACGCCCAACAGCACAAGCCCGGACAAGGCACAGCCTAAAAGAACACGAATGGAGATCATGATGAACACTCCCTGGCTCCGATGGAGCCCGAGTCTCATCCTTCATGCGGGGCTGTCGCCCGATTTCGTTCGACAGTCGGGTGCGGGTCTCTGGATGGCGAGCAAGCGGCGCGGATGAGCGGGGGTTAACTTCACTTCTCGCAACGACTGCACTTTAAAGTCTAGTGCCGACCGACGGCCCGCTTAGATCAATTTCAAGCCATGGCGGAGGCCGGATAGGACAACCGGTTTCCAGAAATACGGGGGAAAACGCCCGATGGCTGGCATCGGGCGTGGGTCAGGCACGGCAGCGGCTCAAGCGGCGTTCAGCACACTCAGGTCCAGGCGCCCTTCGCGCAACGGCGGGCACCAGTAATAGCCGCCGGTAATCGGCCGGCTGAAGCGATACAAGCCGTCGACGATGCCATCGTCCAGGCCGCTCATACGCCGCAGTTGCGCCTCGAAGGCTTCGAAAGAATGGCCGAATGCCAGGAACATCAGGCCCGCACCCTGCTCGTTCGACCAGGGCATCGAGCGGCGCACCACGAAGGCCTCCGGGGCAAAGCTCTCCTGGGCGGTACGTTTGACGTGGGCGGACTCCGGTGCGTCGTCCAGCTCCTCATTGTCGCTCTTGCGCCGCCCCATGATGTTGTCCTGCTCATGAGCGGGCAGCGCGGCGAAACCATCCAGGTCATGCTGCCACTGCTGGATCGCGGCAAAGCTGCCACCGTCCGCGGCGATCCCCGCCGCCACCGCGGCCTCGTCCACCGGGTTCTCGGTGCCGTCTTCATAACCGGTCAGGTCGTGGCCGCTCTTGTGGCGGAAGGCCTCGGTCATCTGCACCAACTTCAGGGCCGGCGCCAGCGCCTGCTCCAGCGCACGACTGCGCAGCAGCAAATCGCCACGATCTTCACCCTGTAACCAGCACCACAGGGCATGCTGGGTCGACGGATTATCCACACCTACGCCGGTGATAACGGGAAAGGCCCGCAACCCTTGGACATGGCCACCCAGCGCCTGCACCAACGACTCGCCAAAACCGACCACGGTATGCTTTACGTCCACCAGCCGGGTGAGATTGTCGAGTGCGGCCGGCAATGCTTCGGCGGATTCAAGGGCGAAAAACAGGTGGCGTGCCTGCAAGGGCACAGGCTTGGCAAGGATGCCGGGCTGGTAGTGACTCATGGGAGCTCCTTTGGCAAAGCACGGAGTTTACCTTTGTTGCGCTCGCTACGCTTGCGACTGAAGCGACGGCGCCCTCAGAGCTTCTGTGTCATATAACGACCGCGCCCGGTTTTCTTGGCCTGGTACATGACCCGATCAGCAGCCAGCAGCAACGCATCGGCGGAACTCTCGCCGTTGCCCAGGGCGATACCGATCGAGACCCCCACCTGGCAAACCGTGCCGGCAATCAGAAAGGGCGTACTCAGCGCCGCGATGCATTTGGTGGCCACGGTACTCACGGTGTCTTCGGCATCGGTCCCGAGTTCGCTCAGCAGGATCACGAACTCATCACCGCCGATGCGCGCCAGGGTATCGCTCAGCCGCACCACCGCGCCAAAGCGCTTCGCCACCTGACGCAAGACCTCGTCACCGGCCTCGTGCCCAAGGGTGTCATTGATTCGTTTGAAGCCATCGAGGTCCATGAACAACAAGCCGACCTGCGTGCCTTTGCGCTGGGCCTGCGCCAACACCTGACGCAAGCGGCCAGAGAGGTGATGGCGGTTGGGCAAGCCTGTCAGGGTGTCGTGATGGGCGATCTTCTCGAGCTCCGCCTGCTTCTCGTTGAGCTTGAGCAACAGGCGATTGAACGCCGAGATCAAGTGACCGACTTCATCGTTACGCACCACCGGCAGGGGCGCATGGGGCAGTTCGTCTCGGGTCATGCAGTCCGCCTGGGCAGCGGCATGGAACAACGGACGAAAGAAAAAATACAGCACGATGGAACAGATAATGCCGAACAGAAAAATCGAGGCGATGGCCCCCCTGATCAGGAAACGCTGGGTTCGCTCAACGGTTGAAAAGGCCTCGTGGCCAGGCAGGCTGGCCACAATGAACCAACCCGTGCTGGGTACGGAGACCATGGCGCGGAGCTCTTCCTTGCCCTCGGCGTTGAGCGTGATCCCGGTACCGCGAAAACCCGCCATGGCCTGGTCCATCAGGGCATCGAGGCCCGGCCGCGATACCGGCTTGAAACCGATCCCCTGCGTGGAAGATTCGATCTGCAGGCGACTTTCCGGAAAAACCAGCTGGAACTCGCCCGTTGTCGTTCCCCCGCGGCTCTGCAGCAAGGAATCAAGAAACCCGGGGGCGGCGAGCGACATCATGCCAACGATGACGCCCCGGACCTCGCCCTCTGCATTCCTGATCGGCACGGAGATCGGCAGCATCGGTTCCGCCTTCGACCGGCCCTCGATCGGCCGGCCGATAAAGGGCTTACCGGCCAACCCGGCCTGAACATAATCACGATCCGCATAATCGCTATCGGGAGAAGCTTCTTGATTGGGGTCGCCCGCCACCCGCTTGCCACGGGCGTCGACGATAAAGAGATCGGTCGAGATCAGGGCCTGGTAGGGAGATCGGTCCTTCAGCCAGCCGCGCAGTTGTTCAGGCTGCGCCAACAAGTCGAGGGGCATGCTGGCCGCAAGGCGCTCGATCAAGAGCCTGCGCCGAACAATCTTGCTGTCGACATCGTGCGCGACATAAGTCGCCAACGCCAGTTGCTGGCCTTCCACAACGGCGCTCAGGTCCTCGCGCAGGAAGTGGGTCAATACGTAATAGCGCACGATAGCGCCAGACACGACAATGCACAGCGCCAACACCAGCAATCGGGTCAACACGCTGTTGTAGATTCGGGCGAAGGTCAAAACGGCATGATGTTTTTTTGACATTATCGAAGTGTAACCGACGACATTACACTTTTCGCTATTTTCCCCAACGCTACACGCACGCCATAGCAAAGCCTTGCGTAGGCAGAATCGCGCTTAGCCCATATGCACTGAACATCACTTATCAGGAGCTGGACCATGTCAGACACCAGAAACGCCTCATTTGATGCCATCGCCCGGGAACTCGGCTACAGCTTCGAGGGTGAAATGAAGATCGGCGGCAACTACGTACCGGCGGTGCGGAACGATCTTGAAGTCTATGTCAGCGGGCAGATTCCGCGCGTCGATAATACCGTGATGGTGACGGGCCGAGTGGGCGCCGAAACCACACTGGAGCGGGCGCGGCACGGGGCGCAGATCAGCACCATGCGGGCCCTGGCGATTTTGCGCCAGCTGCTCGACGGCGACCTCGGACGGATCAGGAAAGTCCTGCGCATCAATGTGTACGTGCAGAGCGCGGCGGACTTCACTCAACAAAGTGAAGTCGCCGACGGGGCGTCCGAGGTATTGTATTCGGTATTCGGCGAGGCCGGAGTGCATACACGTACCTCGGTCGGGGTGTACCAACTGCCGAAAAACGCCTCGGTCGAGGTGGATATGGTAGTGGCGCTCAACTAGACAACTGGTTGGCGAACTGCCCGACCGCATTGACCACCTTCTGCGCGCCGTCCTGGATCTCGACGATCACCGTGCCCGCCTCTGCCGCCAGCGCAAGACCTTCCTCGGCCTGGGTCTTGCCGCTGTTCATCAGCGACACCGCGTCCCGCGCCATGTCCTGGTTCTGCCGGACCACACCGACGATCTCGTCCGTAGCCTGGCTGGTACGCGAGGCCAACTGCCGCACTTCGTCGGCCACCACCGCAAACCCACGACCCTGCTCACCCGCGCGCGCCGCCTCGATGGCCGCGTTGAGCGCCAGCAGGTTGGTCTGCTCGGCAATGCCGCTGATGGTCTTGACGATGGTGCCGATCACCTGGGACTGCGCATTCAAGGCTTCGATGCCGTCGCTGGCGGTTTGCATGTGCGCGGCCAGATCACGCATCACCTCCACCGCCTGGGTCACCACGGTGGTTCCGCGCTGGGCGGTGCTGTCGGTCTGCAACGAAGTGCTGTAGGCAATGTTCGCCGCCTCGGCCACCGCCTTCTCCTGGTTCACCTGGGCGGTGATCACGGTGGCGAACTTGACCACTTTGTAGAGCTTTTCGTTGGCATCGAGGACCGGGTTATAGGACGCCTCCAGCCAGACCTCGCGACCATGGCTGTCGACCCGCTTGAAGCGACCGGCGACGAACTCACCGGCATTCAGGCGCTTCCAGAACGCCTGGTATTCGGCGCTGCTGGATTCAGCCGGCTCGCAGAAGACACGGTGATGCTTGCCCTGGATCTGCGGCAGGCTGTAACCCATGGCATTGAGGAAGCGGTCGTTGGCGGTGAGCACTTCACCGGCCAGGTTGAACTCGATCACCGCGGTGGAACGCAACAGCGCACCGATCAGGTTTTCGTGCTCGCGGGACGATTCGATGGTGCGGGTCAGATCGTTGGAATAAATCGAAAAATGGCGGATACGTCCCAGGGAATCACGAATCGGCTGCAGGATCGAACGCAGCCAGGCTTCCTGGCCATTACCGCGCAGCAAGCGCACCGCACCGCTGAAATGCTCGCCCCGGGTCAAGGCATTCTTGAAACGCTGCTGAAAGTCAGAATGCTTGAGATAGTCCGGCACGAACTCATCCAGGCTGCGCCCCACCAGCGACGTGCTCGGGTAGAGCATTTCCTGGATGAAATTCTGGTTGGCCGATTCGATGCGACCGTCGGGGTCCAGGGTCAGCACAAGCATTTCCTGCTCCAGGCTATCCTTGACTTGCTGGACGCTGGAGAGTTCTTCGCGAAGAGCCGAGAGCTCCTGCTTCAAGCCTTTGTTAAACATGGGTGGCACCGATGGGCAAATGAAAGCGCGGGTAATCAGTCATTGGCATCGGCTAGGGCAGTTTTTTCTGAAGGCGGATTCCGGGTTATTTCCAGCGAGCGGCCAGCGAACAATTCGACTGAATTTTTTCCGCCCCCCGGGATCACTTTAGAACGACAAGGACGTATCCCCAGGAGGATTCCCAGGTTTATGAGCACGGCAAAGCTTTTCGTTATCGACTACACCCTTAATGGCACGCCCAAGTCTTTCGTGATTCGCTTGGAGCACATGGACAATGCCGAGGCCTGGCACTGGGCCAGTTGTGATGCCGGCGTGGGCCGCATCGGCAAGTTCGGTCGCGAACGGGTGAAGAAAACCAGCAAACCCATGGCCGAGAAATTCGGCATCGACGCGGTGAGCTGGCGCCAGGCCTGAAACATTCCCGCTGCGTGGCCGGGGGCCGTTTGTTGCCCCTGGCCGCGCCCTTATTCCGGCTTGAGCAATGCCTCATAGTCCGGACTGATTTCCGCCAGGATCATCAAGGCCGCCGCCCCCAGCGCCACCGCGTCGTGCCCGGCGGTGCCGAGTTGCAGACGTGGGTACTCGCGGTCGCGACGACTGCTGATGGAACGGCTCAACGGTTCCAGCCCCTCCACCAGCCGATTCATGATCGCGGGCGGCAGGAAACCACTGATCAGGATGGTCTGCGGATCGAGCAGCGACTCGAGGATATTGATCGCCTGGCGCAAGGCCGGCACCGCCTCGTCGAGCCAGGCCTGGACACCAGCGGCAAAGTGCGGCTCGCTCATGTCCCAGGTGCTGATGTCCTGGTCGGCACGCTGGCCCAGGTGCTCGAGCAACGCGGCGATGGAGATGTAGCGCTCCAGGCAACCGTGGTTGCCGCAATGACAGACCTTGCCGCCGGGCACCACAGTCATGTGGCCGATTTCCCCGGCGTTGTGCCAGTGCCCGGAATACAAGCGGTTACCCAGGTACAAGCCGGCCCCCAGGCCGCTGCCGATAAACAGGTGGACGAAGTGCTGCAGGTCGCTGGCAATGCCGTGCAGGCGCTCGCCCATGGTCGCCGCCGTGGCATCGTTTTCCAGCAGCACCGGCAGGCCGACGGCCTGTTGCAGGCGCAGGGCAATATCAGGCTCGTCCCAACCGGACATCGCGGTCGGCCCCACCGCGGTCATGCCCTCGACACTGAACGGTCCCGGCAGAGCCACGCCGACGCCGAGGAAGCGTCCGTGGGGCAGTTGCCCGCGAAATGCCGTTACCGTCTCGAGAATCAGCGGCAAAGCCTCTTCGAAGCTGGGGTAGTTCACCGTCAGGGTGACTTGGGCGCGGGTGTTGCCCAACAGGTCGAGCATCACGCCGATGATCGAGTGCTGCGCCACGTGAAAGCCGAGGGAAAAGCCACCCTCCGGATTGATCGACAACGGCACCGGCGGCTGGCCACGACCGATCTTCTCGGCCGCATGCACCAGCAGCATCCCCTCCTCTTGCAACTCGGCGACAATATTCGACACCGTCTGCGCCGTCAGCGAGGTCAGTCGCGTCAGGTCGGCACGGGTCAGGCGTCCGCCCAGGCGAATGGCTTCGAGGATCACCCGGCGGTTGTGCAGGCGGGCGTGTTCAGCGTTGGTGCCGGTGGTCACCGTGCGGGTGTTCTGGAGACTTTTCATCGGCGAATGATCGGCGTTGCCAATTAATTAAATCAAGTTGAATTAATACTCGTGACGTGCTTTTCTATTCGTCAGGTCGCCGCTGTCCCAGGCGCCCGTAACCCATAACAATAACGATACCGAGTCGCTGCAAGGCATCGCCGGCACGCAGCACCTTCGATACCTGCCGCCACCTTCGGTTACTCGCG
Organism: Pseudomonas sp. MWU12-2319; assembly: GCF_023242525.1. Taxonomy (NCBI): domain Bacteria; kingdom Pseudomonadati; phylum Pseudomonadota; class Gammaproteobacteria; order Pseudomonadales; family Pseudomonadaceae; genus Pseudomonas; species Pseudomonas sp. MWU12-2319. The sequence continues at coordinate 25,234 of NZ_JALJES010000011.1, read as the reverse complement.
CAAGAGGACGTCACAGCATGAGCATCTCCAATCCCCCCGGGCAGAGCTCGTCCGGCAGCAAACGCAAGATCGGTCTGTTTCCCGCCACGGCCATCAACATGAGCCAGATGTGCGGCGTCGGCCCGTTCATCACCATTCCCACCATGATCGTCATCATGGGCGGCCCACAGGCTTACCTGGGCTGGATTCTCGGCGCACTGCTGGCCCTGTGCGACGGCCTGGTCTGGGCCGAGCTCGGCGCTTCGCTGCCCGGCGCCGGTGGTACCTACGTCTACCTGCGCGAAGCCTTCGGCAAGCGCACCGGCAAGCTGTTGCCGTTCCTGTTCGTGTGGACCGCAATGCTGTTTATCCCGCTGATCATGTCCACCGGGATCATCGGCTTCGTGCAGTACCTGACCTGGTTCTGGCCGGACATGAGCCAGACCACCGGCAACCTCATCGGCCTGGTGCTGATCTGGCTGATCATCGTGCTGCTCTGGCGCAAGATCGAATCCATCGCCCGCCTGAGCATCGTGCTCTGGGTGATCATGCTGGCGAGTATCGCGGCGCTGATCGCCGCGGCCTTTTCGCACTTCCATCCGGAACTGGCCTTCAGCTTTCCCGAAGGCGCCTTCAACCTCGGCGACAGCAGTTTCTGGCTCGGCATGGCCGGTGGCCTGACCATCGGCATCTACGACTACCTGGGCTACAACACCTCGGCCTACCTGGCCGGGGAAGTCGAACAACCGGGCCGGGTGATCCCCAAGTCGATCGTCTGGTCGGTACTCGGCATGCTGGTGATCTACCTGTTGATGCAGGTCGGCGTGCTCGGGGTGGTGGACTGGCACCGCATGCTCGACCAGAAGTCGGCGGCCTACAACTCCGTAGCCTCGGTGCTGCTCAGTGAAACCTGGGGCGATACCGCCGCGGCCGTGGTCACCGTGCTGATCCTGATCACCGCCGTGGCCTCGGTGTTCGCCGGCCTGCTCGGTGGTTCGCGGGTACCGTTCGAAGCGGCGAAGGACAAGGTGTTCTTCAACGCCTTCAGCGTCACCCACCCCAAGCACGACTTCCCGGTCTACGGCATCCTGAGCATGGGCGTGCTGACCTCCGGCGGTTTCATGATCGGACGCCTGACCGACCTCACTACCCTGATCCAGTTGCTGACCACGGTGATGATCCTGGTGCAGTCGGTGGCGCAGATCATTTCACTGTTCGTGCTGCGCAAGACCAAGCCGCACCTGAGCCGTCCCTACACCATGTGGCTGTACCCGGTGCCGGCGGTGATCGCCCTGCTCGGCTGGGTCTACATTTACCTGGCGTCCAACCACAACGCGCCTGGCGCCTACCCGATCCAGTGGTCGCTGGTGTGGGTCGCGGCCGGTTGCGTGGCCTACCTGTTCTGGGCGCGGGTGCAACAACTCTGGCCCTTCAACAAGACAAGCGATACCCACGATGCACGAGCCGTTGAATAACCCGGACGCCACGGCGTCCACCCAAGGTGTGCTGCTGGCGATCGACGTCGGCGGCACCAAGACCCAGATCGCCTGCTACGACCCGGTCAGCCAGCACCTGAGCACCCGCAGGCTGACCACCCATGCCGACGGCGCCCGTGGCGTACCGGCCTTCGAGCGCATCCTCGCGGCGGCACGCGCCTGTGTCGGCGACTTTGGCACCTCACGGGTGGCCAGCGTGGCCGCGGTGTTCCCCGGGGTCGTGCGTGGTCGCAGCCTGTTGATGGCACCGAACACGCCGGGGTTCGAAGAACTCGACCTGCCGTCGTTGCTGGGCGAAGGCCTGGACACCCAGGCCGTGATGCTCGACAACGACGTCAAGGCCGGCGCCCTGGCCGAAGCCCGCTGGGGCGCGCTGGCGGGCATCGACAACGCCATCTACCTCAACCTGGGCACCGGCCTGGCGGCGGCGGCCATCGCCAATGGCCGTTTGATTCGCGGGCAGAACGGCGCGGCCATGGAAATCGGCTACATGCTGGAGCCCTTTCTCGACCCGATGTACCCCGAGCTGTGGCGGACCCACGCACAAGGTGCCGCGCCACTGGAAGAGTTTTTCTCGGGCGCCGCGCTGACCCGCCTGGCCACGGAAATGCTCGGGCCGGGCCACCGCGCCCTGGACCTGTTTGCCAGCCGTGACCTGACGGTTCGCCAGGTGCTGGAACGGCGTATCGCCGGCATGGCGGTGCAGGTCGGCAATCTCGCCGTGGCCCTCGATGTCGAGCGCATCGCCATCGGCGGCGGGCTGTTTCACCAGGCCTCGACCCTGGCACCGGCACTGAAACAACTGATCGGCCAGGTGGTGCCCTTCCCTCCGGAGATTGTCGCCGCCCACTTTACCCATGACGCGCCGCTGTGGGGCGCCTTGAGCATGGCCATGGACGCCGCCGGCCTGAGCTTCATTCCCGGCGATCTTCTTTGCGTACCCGACAGCCCACGGGGCTGACGGACATCCAGGTATTTACGTTATGTCACTGATGCTCCAGGAAACCCTGTCGATACCCGCCGTCATGCAACGCATGCTCGACGACGACCGCGCCATCGTCGCCCTCGGCGAACAACTGGCCGCCGCGCCGCCGGAGCTGATCATCAGCGTCGCCCGTGGCAGCTCCGATCATGCGGCCGCTTACTTCGGCTATGCCATGATGAGCCAGGTGGGGACTCCCTGGCTGTCGATCCCGCTGTCACTGGTAAGCCTGCAACAGCCGCCACTGCGCCTGAAACACTGCTGGGTGGCCGCCCTGTCCCAATCGGGCAAGAGCCCGGACCTGATCGCCAGCGTGAACTACCTGAAACAACTGGGGGCCCGCGTGGCCGCGTTCGTCAACACCGCCGAGTCGCCATTGGCCGCCGCCAGCGATGCCGAGGTACTGCTGCCGGCCGGGCTGGAACAGAGCGTGGCCGCAACCAAAAGCTATGTCGCCATGTTGATGGCCGGGGTGCAGACCGTGGCGGCGCTGAGCGCCAGGCTGGGGCAGGACAATGGCCTCGGTGTCGCCCTGCAAGGCTTGCCCGCCGCCCTGGCGCGGGCGGTCGACGAGGACTGGTCGCTGGCCCTTGAGGTTTTGCGCCCGGTCGACAAGATGGTGGTGATCGGACGCGGCCCGGCGCTGCCCATCGCCCAGGAAGCGGCGCTGAAACTCAAGGAAACCTCGGGGATCCAGGCCGAGGCCTTTTCCAGTGCCGAGGTCCGCCACGGACCGATGGAAATCATCGAGGCCGGTTATCCGGTCCTGCTCTTCGCCCCATCCGGGCCCGAGCAGGCCGGCACCCTGGCGTTCACCGAGGACATGCGCCAGCGCGGCGCCCGGGTCTTGCTGGTGGCGCCACTAGGAACGCCCGGCGCCAACCTGGTCAGCGTGCCGACGGCCCACCCGTTGCTGGAGCCATTCACCATGATCCAGGGGTTTTACCTGATGGCCGCCAGACTGGCCGAGTTGCGTGGGCGCAATCCCGATCAGCCACGCTTCCTCAAGAAGGTGACCGAGACGCGCTGACTGCGCAAAGCCGCCAGGGACGGACGCGGCTCAACAGCCGCGAACGCTCGAAGCCTCGGCCGTCGCAGAGGCACGCGGCCCGAAGTACAACGCGATCAGCACACCGACGCCGCCCATCACCGCGCAATAACCGACGCAGACCCAAGGACTCCAGGGCATCAGGCCGATCAGCAACAGCGGCGTGGTGCTGGCCCAGAGTGCGTAGGCGATATTATAGGTAAAGGAAATACCGGAGACCCGGATGCGCGCCGGGAACAATCCCACCATCACTGAAGGCACCGCCCCTACAACACCACAGGCCAGGCCCGCCAGGGCATAGGCCAGGCCAACCCATTCAGCGCCATGGATCAGGCAGCTATAGAGCAGCGCGATGCCCAAAGGCAGCAAGGCGCTGTAGAACAGCACCGCGCGCCAGGCACCGATCCGGTCCACCAGCCGGCCGGCCAGGACACAGCCGATGTTCAGGAACACGATCCCCAGGCTGCTGAGGGCGAATGTATGGCTGGCGCTCATGCCGAAGACCTTCTGCATCACGGTCGGCGTGACCACCACCAGCACCACCACCGCCGAGGTCAGGACACAGGTCAGCAGCATCGCCGGCAGGATCGCCCGACGGTGAGTGCGCAGGACCGCCTGCAACGGCACCTCCTCGCCTTCTTCACGTCGCGCCTGCAAGGCCATGAACACCGGGGTTTCGCTGAGCCAGCGACGCAGCCAGACACCGATCACGCCGAACACCCCACCCAGCAGGAACGGAAAGCGCCAGGCGAAATCGAGGATTTCGCCGGGACTGTAGATCCGCGCCAGGGCGGTCGCGGTCAAGGCGCCCAGCAGATAACCGAAGGTCAACCCGGCCTGCAAAACCCCCAGGGCATAACCGCGGTGCCCGGCTGGCGCGTGCTCGGCAACAAAGACCCAGGCACTCGGCACCTCGCCGCCCACCGCCGCGCCTTGCAACACCCGCAGCAATAACAGCAGCAGCGGCGCCCAGTAACCGATCTGGGCATAGGTCGGCATGATCCCGATCAGCAGGCACGGCAGGGCCATCATCAGGATGCTCAGGCTGAAGACCCGCTTGCGCCCCAGGCGGTCGGCGAAGTGCGCCATCAGGATGCCGCCCAGCGGGCGAGCCAGATAACCGGTGACGAAAATTCCGAAGCTTTGCAGCAAGCGCAACCATTCGGGCATTTGCGGGGGGAAGAACAACTCGCTGAGGGTCAGCGCGAAGAACATGAAAATAATGAAATCGTAGATTTCCAGCGCACCGCCCAACGCCGCCAGGCCCAGGGTCTTGTAATCGGACCGGGCAAAACGACGGGCGTGCGGAATGTGATCGGCAGTCATGAAAACATCCTGGCAACGTATTCAGGTACCGCATCGGCCGGTTTGCCAGCCGCTGCAAAAATCGGAGGATACCTGAGTTTGCCAAAGGCATTGGGACGACATCGCGGATACCCGTCAGGGGGCAATATCACTCTGCTACCAAAGAGAGTCAGAAAATCTCCCCGGATTGATTTATCGTGGACACCTGCTCACAGATTGCGCTCCCGGCGCTTCACCTGTAGCTCCCCAATAAGACCAAGAACAAGAGGATCTTCCCATGGCCGCTGCTATAGAAACCAGCCGCTACGCCCGCTTTGCCCTGCTCTGCTCGAACTGGGCCGAACGCTGGTTTCCCGACTCCTGGGTGTTTGCCGCACTGGCGGTGATCGTCGTCGCCCTGGCCACCCTGGCCATCGGTGCCAAGCCGAGCGAAGCCGCGATGGCCTTCGGCGACGGCTTCTGGAGCCTGATCCCCTTCACCATGCAGATGGCCTTCGTGGTGATCGGCGGTTATGTGGTCGCCAGTTCGCCACCGGCGGTGAAGCTGATCGACCGCCTGGCCCGGATCCCGAAGAACGGCCGTTCGGCGGTGGCCTGGGTCGCGCTGATTTCCATGGTCGCCTCGCTGCTGAACTGGGGGCTGTCCCTGGTCTTCGGCGGCTTGCTGGTCCGCGCCCTGGCGCGCCGCACCGATCTGCGCATGGACTACCGCGCCGCCGGTGCCGCCGCCTACCTGGGCCTGGGCGCCGTCTGGGCCCTGGGGCTGTCGTCGTCCGCCGCCCAGTTGCAGGCCAACCCGGCCAGCCTGCCACCGTCGATCCTGTCGATCACCGGGATGATTCCGTTCACCCAGACCATCTTTCTCTGGCAGTCCGGCGTACTCTTGCTGGCGCTGATCGTGGTCTCGCTGGTGATCGCCTACGCCACCGCACCGGGCCCCGACTCGGCCCGGGACGCCAAGGCCTGCGGCGTCGATCCGAGCTTCAACCTGCCACCGCTGAGCCAGCGCTCGCGCCCCGGCGAATGGCTGGAATACAGCCCGCTGCTGATCATTCTGCTGGCCTTGCTGGCCGCCGGCTGGCTGTTCCATGAGTTCTCGACCAAACCGGCGATCAGCGCCATTTCCGGGCTGAACACCTACAACTTCCTGTTCCTGATGGCCGGTGCGCTGCTGCATTGGCGCCCGCGCAGTTTTCTCGACGCCGTGGCCCGTGCCGTGCCGACCACTACCGGCGTGCTGATCCAGTTCCCGCTGTACGGTTCCATCGCGGCGCTGATGACCACGGTCAAGGGCGGCGACGCGCTGACCCTGGCCCACCACATCTCGACCTTCTTTACCCAGATCGCTTCGCACGATACCTACGCGTTGCTGATGGGGGTGTACTCGGCGGTGCTCGGCTTCTTCATTCCCTCCGGTGGCGGCAAATGGATCATCGAGGCGCCCTATGTGATGCAGGTGGCCAATGACCTGAAATACCACCTGGGCTGGGCAGTCCAGATCTACAACGCGGCCGAGGCGCTGCCGAACCTGATCAACCCCTTCTACATGCTGCCGCTGCTGGGCGTGCTGGGATTGAAGGCGCGGGACCTGATCGGCTTCTCCTTCGTGCAACTCCTGGTGCACGCACCGTTGGTGCTGTTCCTGCTGTGGGCGCTGGGGACCACCCTGGCCTACAACGCACCCGTCATGCCATAGCGGTTGCTACAAACTACAAGCCGCTGCAAGAGCGCTGTTATCCGCGCTCTTGTGGCTCGCCGCCCCCAAGTAAAGTAACAAGTAAGTGACAATTTCAAAAACGACGACGCTAATTGCAACAATGCTGAATTGATGCTGAATAAGTACGCAAGAACGCAAATTCCACGAGTCAGTGATCCGCGTCATGTATTACGCTGTCCGGACAAACCGGCACGATCGTACCATCACGTTTTTTCCGAGCGTGCCCCGCCCCACCCGTCGTGCTTCAAGGTGGATGAATCATGGACCAATGGAAAGAAGAGCAATTGCGGCTTCTGGGTTCGGCGCAAGACGAGCAGGAATTGTTCGAGCTCTTGCCCGGTCTGGTCAGGCAACTAGGCTACCCCTATTACCGCTATATCAGACTGAACCCCGGTGCCTCCCCCTGGATAAAGAACAACTATCCCGAGGAGTGGAACCAGTACTATCAGGACCACAACCTCTACGTGATCGACCCGGTGCTGACCCGTGCCCGGCATTCCCATATGCCAGTGCTCTGGTCGCCGGAAATTTTTGCCAAGGACCCAGCGTTCTGGACCCAAAAGCAATCGTTTGGCATGCGTCATGGCTGGTCACAGACGGTACAGCATGTTCAGGGCCCTCAGAGCATTCTGTGCGTCGCCCGCCCCAAGGGCGAAATCGATCGCCGCGAGTTCTACCAAAAAGCCGGGCATATTCTGTGGCTGTGCAACGTCCTGCATTCAGCAGCCATCCGCGACCTGTCCAGCACGCCCACGTATCTGCTGTCTCCTCGGGAAGTCGAGGTATTGAAGTGGTCGGGCGAAGGCAAGACAGCACCGGAAATCGCCCGGTTGCTTGAGCTCAACGTGCGCACGGTGAACTTCCATATCGCCAACGCGATCACCAAGACCGGCACCACCAACAAAGTCGCGGCGATGGTCGCGGCGATTCAGTCCGGGGCCCTGTAAGGCCCCCGGCAAAATTCCGTCACGCAATCCCTGCCCCATCCCCTCGACAATTGGCATACTGCCCGGCGGCAGAATGGATCTGTCGCTGTTCCGTCATATTGCATTGCTAAGTTTCGATGCGAAATATTTTGATACGTCAAACCCAGCCAGCAGGAACCCAGGATGAGTGACGAGAAAGACCTCGACCAGTCGCAAGCGCCCGAAAACGATAACCCCACCGACACCAGTCGTCGCCGCTTTCTCGGTGGCGTGGCGGTGCTGGGCGTTGGCGCGACGCTGACCGCCTGCGGTTCCCCGAGCGAACCCGGCAAGCCGGACACCCGCGAGCTGTCGGGGGCCGAGCTGGACAAGGCGCTGCACGACCAGGTGAAAACCGTGGTGGTGATCTACGCCGAGAACCGCAGCTTCAATAACCTGTTCGCCGACTTTCCCGGCCTCGAGAAACCCTTGTCAGCCCTTGCGGCGGCGGACTACCAGCAACGCGACCGTGATGGCAGCCTGCTGCAGACCCTGCCGCCGGCCTGGGGCGGTGTGCTGCAGATCGGCCCGCAAAGCGTCGACGGCGTGACCTACCCCGCGGAAACCCAGTTCCAGCAGAACCTGCCCAACGCTCCGTACGCCCTCAAGGGCCCGAACGGCGAGGACCTGCCCCTGAGCCTGGTCACCCGCGACCTGTGGCACGTGTTCTACCAGAACCAGATGCAGATCAACGGCGGCAAGAACGACCAGTTCGTCGCCTGGGCCGACTCCGGCGGCCTGACCATGGGTCACTACGCCCAGAACCGTTACTCGTTGCGCCTGTGGGACGTGGCGAAGGAATTCGTGCTCTGCGACAACTTCTTCCAGGGTGCCTTCGGTGGTTCGTTCCTCAACCACCAATACCTGATCAGCGCGACCGTGCCCTTCTACCCGGACGCCGCCAACTCGGTGGCCAAGCCGCAGATCGCCACGCTGCAGAGCGACGACCCGCTCGGCACGCGCCTCAAACCCCTGGAGAAATCCCCGGCCAGCGCCATGACCGGCGCGCCGCAGTTCGGCCCCAGTGCGTTGACTCCAGACGGCTACGCGGTGAACACCATGGCCCCGCCTTACTGGCCGACCTGGATCCGCGACCCCGATCATCCGGACTATGCCAAGCCGGGCTTGCCCACTGTTCTGGTGCCCCAGGGCCACGAACACATCGGCGACAAGCTGTCGAAGAAGAACGTCGACTGGGCCTGGTACGCCGGTGCCTGGCAGGTCACCCTGGACCAGTTCAAGGACTCGGCCGGCATTCCGAAGATCCCGAACTTCCAGTACCACCACCAGCCGTTCAACTACTTCAAGCAGCAGGGTCCGGAAAACCCTGGCGAGCGTGCCAAGCGCCTGCGCGATGGCGGACTGGGTGAGGATCCGAGCAGCAACAAATTCCTCGCCGATGCCCAGGCCGGCAAGTTGCCAGCGGTGACCTTCTACAAGCCCCAGGGCAACCTGAACATGCACGCCGGTTACGCCGACGTGGCGTCCGGCGACCGGCATATCGACCGTATCCTGAAAGTACTGCAAGAAAGCCCGCAATGGAAAAACATGGTGGTGATCGTCACCGTCGATGAAAACGGCGGCTGGTGGGACCACGTGGCGCCACCGCAAGGCGATCGCTGGGGGCCGGGCACACGGGTTCCGGCCCTGGTGGTCTCGCCTTTCGCCCGCAAGGGCACGGTGGATCACACGGTGTATGACACCGCCTCGATCCTGCGCTTGATCACCCGGGTATTCCAGTTGGAGAAGCTCGACGGTCTCAAGCAGCGTGATGACGCAATGGTCGCCCGCGGCCAGAAGCCGATGGGCGATCTGACCAACGCGCTACGATTTACCGTCTGAGACAGGCACGCGGAGGAGCCAGTAGCTGGCTCCTCTTCTCGCCCCCCGTAGAAGCCGGCTTCTGCAGGTTCGCTCATGTATCGGCGCCGACCAAATAATAGCCCAGAGCCACTATCCGCTTTACCCCCTCCGTACTCCGGTAATATCCTTGCCCGCTAGTATTCTGTTTCAGAATTTTGCCGAGCGAAAAGGGAGTTCGTCGTAATGATCGTAGGGATTGACCTGGGGACCACCAACAGCCTCGTTGCCGTCTGGCGTGGGGAAACCAGCGAGTTGGTACCCAATGCCCTCGGCCAGTTCCTGACCCCCAGCGTGGTCGGCCTGGACGATGAAGGTCGGGTACTGGTCGGCCAGGCGGCGAAAGAACGGCTGCACACCCACTCACAGACCACCACGTCACTGTTCAAGCGCCATATGGGCAGCGCCCAGGAAGTACGCCTGGGCGATCGCCTTTTCCGTCCGGAGGAACTCTCCGCCCTGGTGCTCAAGAGCCTCAAGGAAGACGTCGAACGTGCCTACGGTGAAACCGTGCACGAAGCCGTGATCAGCGTCCCGGCCTACTTCAGCGATGCCCAGCGCAAAGCCACCCGGATCGCCGGTGAGTTGGCGGGACTGAAAGTCGAAAAACTGATCAACGAACCCACCGCCGCCGCTCTCGCCTATGGCCTGCACCAACGCGACAAGGAAACCTCGTTCCTGGTCTTCGACCTCGGCGGCGGCACGTTCGACGTGTCGATCCTTGAGCTCTTCGACGGTGTCATGGAAGTCCGCGCCAGCGCGGGTGACAACTTCCTCGGCGGTGAGGATTTCGATAGCGTATTGCTCGAATACTTTGTCGACAGTCAACGCGGGGCCGCGGACTTCCCGGCCCCGGCCAGCGTCAGCCAGGTACTGCGGCGCGAAGCCGAACGTGTGCGCAAGGCGCTGGGCCAGGATGCCAGCGCCGAGTTCAGCCTGCGTGTCGACGGCCGGCAGTGGAGCCGGACCGTTACCCAACAGCAATTGGCCGAACTCTACGCTCCGCTGCTGGAACGTCTGCGCGGCCCGATCGAACGGGCCCTGCGCGATGCACGGATTCGGGTCAACGACCTGGACGAAATCCTGCTGGTGGGGGGCACCACACGCATGCCGCTGGTGCGCAAGCTGGCCGCCGGCCTTTTCGGACGCTTCCCCTCCATCAGCCTCAACCCGGACGAAGTCGTGGCCCACGGTGCCGCCATTCAAGCCGCACTGAAAGCGCGCTCCGCCGCACTGGAAGAAGTGGTGCTGACCGATGTCTGCTCCTACACCCTTGGGATCGAAACCTCCCATCAGTTCGGCCAACAGATCGACAGCGGACACTACCTGCCCATTATCGAGCGCAACAGCATCGTGCCGGTCAGCCGGGTCAAGACCGTGTATACCCTGCAAGACAACCAGGCCGTGGTGCTGCTGAAAATCTACCAGGGAGAAAGCCGCCTGGTACGCGACAACGTCTTTCTGGGACAACTGGAAATGCCGGTGCCCAAGCGCAAGGCCGGCGAGGTCTCGCTGGATGTGCGCTTCACCTACGACAACAACGGCTTGCTCGAAGCCCAGGTCAATATTCCGCTGACCGGCGAACAGCACTCGCTGATCATCGAGAACAACCCCGGGGTGCTGTCACCGGAAGAGATCCAACAGCGCTTGCAGGCCCTGACCTTGCTCAAGGTGCACCCACGCGATCAGCAGGTGAACACGGTGCTGAGCGCACGCCTGGAACGTCTTTACCAGGAAAGCCTGGGCGAGTTGCGCGAACGTATCGGCCAATGGGCCGGGCAGTTCCAGCAAGTGCTCGAGGGACAGGACGAACGACGCATTCGCGAGATCCGTCAGGAACTGATCGAACAGCTGGATAAACTGGACAACGGTATCTGGCACTGACAGGAGTCGCGACATGAATTGCTGGACGCTCTTGCAACTGCCGGAAGACGCCGATGAACGCAGCATCAAGCGCAGCTACGCGCGACTGCTGAAAAGCAATCGCCCGGATGAAGACGCCGAAGGCTTCCAACGCTTGCGCGAAGCCTATGAGCATGCGCTCGAGATTGCCCGCTGGCGGGACGATGACTCGCCAGAAGAGGCGCCTTCCCTGCCCGTGACCGTCCTGACAGCCGACGCGATGGAACACGCCCAAACGTATGAATGGTCCTGGCCCGCGGATATTCAAGCGCTGAACACGCGCCCCGCTGCGCCGGTCCGCGATGATCCGATCCCGTCCCTCCTGGCCGACCTCACCGAACAGAACTTGCCGGAGCGTTGGCAGCAGGCACGACAACAGCAATGCGCCGACGCGTTTCAACAGGCGCTGTTGAACCTGTGCTTCGAACAACCGGGGCTGCGTCGTTCAATTGCCGCTTGGGCCGTTCAGCAGTTGGAATGGTTGACGCCCTGGCAAACCGTGCGCATGACACCCTGGCAAGCTGAAGCCTTGTCCAGTGGATTGCTGCAGGAGTATCGACAGACCCTGCAGGATCTAATGGAAGCAGGGCAGGAACGCCCGTTCCTACAGCAGTTGAAAAACTACCTGCAACAGCCCTGGATCAAGGTGTTCGACCGGAGCCAGGAATGGCAAAGGATTGTGCTGCAACTGCTCAACGAAACCCAATGGAGCGTGCCGTTATTCGACCGGGTCTGCCAGGCGTTCGGCTGGGACGATCAGGCAGGCGTAACCCCTGAACCGCTGTGGATCTGGCAATCGCTGAACAGACGCTGCGAGCGCGAAGCCTTCTATGGGGAACTGCAAACCAGAGCCTTGAACCATTTCGAGGGGGAGCCGGTGCAAAAAGCAGCCTTTGTGCTGCTGACGCCCCTGTCTCTCTGGCAACTGGGCCTGGAATTCAAGGGCTTTACCCATAGCCATTGGCAGGCCTGCCAGGACCTTGCAGACCAACTCACCCACAGGTACCCGGAACTTATCGAGCGCCTGCCCAATCCCGACGTTTTTTTCTGGCGCAAGTTCCTACCCCGCGCCGTCCCCCCCTCCAGTTGGAGATGGCTATGGGCCGGCTGCTCGTTGGCGCTGATACTGTCGACGATTCCCGCATGGCAAACCTGGCAAGCCAAAGGCGAGCTAGGGACCAATTTGCTTGTTTCGCTGCTGACGGGTCTGGTCCCGGTGATTGTCGGCACCTATGCGATGAATGTCTGGCAAGCCATCTCCAGGCAACTGCTGACGATCGATTTATGGCTGAGCGAATACCTGCTGCCCAAACGCATCAACCCGAACCGATATTGGCTGGTCATTCGCCACGGCGTGCCGCAGGCAATAATCGCGCTGCTGTTTCTGGCCTGGTCCGGCGGACTGGGCATGGCGACATTCATCGGCATCGGCGCAATCGGCCTCTTCGACAGCAAGCGCCAGGGCGGCGAGCGCCCCGAATCGATCTGGCGACACCCCTGGCAGGCCATCCTGCACTTCACCCACTGGAGCCCCCTGCAACTGGGATTCTTCCTGCTGATGTTGTGCATCACGATCACATGTTTGCTGGTGGTCCCTGGCTATCCACTGACCGCGGACAGCAGGCGATGAAGTCCGGGGGAACGCCTACGCTTGGTCAGGGATATCAAGTACAAGAAAAATCACAGTTTCCCCATAACGGGAAAATACCACCTGCAGCAGTATGAGCAGTCACCTCACCCAATGGTCAACGCTGAAAAGGATCTGAGCATGTCAAAACTCGCTGTATTGACGAGTACCTTAGCCGCACTCACCCTGAGCACCCTTGCCCACGCCGATGTCGAAATGAAACTGGGTAGCCGGGAACGCGTCACCCAGCTTTTCGCCTATCCCAACAACTGCAACGTCATCTGCTTTCGCAACTGGACCCTGGAACAGACCGCCGAGCACTACCTGAACCAGAGCGTGCAGCGCGACGGCTACACCAACGCCAAGGTGACGGTGAAAGCCGACGCCGGCCAACTCTATGCCCACTTCAGCGGCGTGCCGAACGGTTATGACAAACCGCTGGAGCAACTGCTCAATGCTGGTGAACTGGCCTACAAAGGCGCCTCGAAACTGAATGCCGACGGTAAATGGGCCTACAACTGGTACCTGTTCCTGCCGCTGGGCCTGGCCCTGGACAACCGCAAGAGTGTCGAACTGCTGCACTTCCCGCCGGATTACTCGTTGACCCAGGCCCAGGACTACCTGGAGTCGGCCACCACCGACCGCTGGGCCGAGCTCCTGACCGACAACGGTATTCCCAAGGAGCAGACACCGGGTTACCAGACCATCATCGACATCGCCCCGATTGCCGCGCCGTCCAACGCCGGCAGTACCCTGGAAACCGTCTACAGCTACTTCACCGACTACCAGACCACCATGGTCAAGGAAGTCAGTGTCACGTCCAAGGGCACGGCGTTGCCGATGGTGGCCTTCGGTGCACCGGTGCGCAACTGGATCAAGCAGCAATATGGCGCGGACGTCGGTGTGCTACAGCTGGGTCTCATCCGCCCGGCAGCGGGGACGATAGTACCGGTGCTGGGCTCCAATCACCCGAGCTATATCTGGTACGCAGCGGACCCGGCCAGCTATGGCGGCGATCAGGCGAAGGCCGATGCGGCGGGCTTGAAGGTCATGGGGCAGGACTTGAGTGCCGCCTGCTGGCAGGCCGGCATGGGCCAGAAACCGGGCAGCGATCCGGCGGCGCAGCTGAAAAGCTGTACTGATAACTGGCAGGTGACCAACACCCAGAAAACCTGCGTGCTGTTCTATGAGTCGATACGCAAGCTGTCGCCAGCCGATGCCGAGAAGCAATGCTCGACCACGGCGATCAAGACGCAGCTCAACGAACTGAAGAAACCGGCGCCGGCACCAGTGACGGCGATGCCGGTCATCTGACCGCGTAAGGTTCAAGGGCCTATTCGCGGGCAAGCCCTGCTCCTACAGGTTTGTGTCGTACACAAAATCGGTGACCGACAGAGGACTGTAGGAGCAGGGCTTGCCCGCGAAGACGTCAGCTCAAACGACGCAAGCCTTAAGAACCTCCGCCTACAAAGCTCGCGGTATCAGCAGGACTTCAGAGCGCATCCACCGGCCGCAACCGGTACTGCGGCGGCAACTGCTCGATGCCGCTGATGGTGGCGTTCAGACTCTTCCAGCGCCCATCCTTGATCCCGTAGATGCAGCCATGGATCGACAGGCTCTGCCCACGGTGCCAGGCATTCTGCACAATGGTGGTATGCCCGACGTTGGCCACCTGCTGGATCACGTTCAACTCGCACAAGCGGTCGACCCGCTCTTCCTCGGTCGGCAACTGCGCCAGCACTTCGCGGTTCTCGTAGTACAGGTCGCGAATCGACCGCAGCCAGCCATCGATCAGGCCCAACTGGCGATCCTGCATCGAAGCCCGCACACCGCCACAACCGTAGTGGCCGGTAACCAGGATATGCTTGACCTTGAGCACATCCACCGCGTACTGGATCACCGACAGGCAATTGAGGTCGGTGTGCAGTACCACGTTGGCCACGTTACGGTGCACGAACAGGTCGCCCGGCAGCATGCCGACGATCTCGTTGGCCGGAACCCGCGCATCGGAGCAGCCGATCCAGAGGAATTCCGGGGTCTGCTGGCGCGCGAGCTTGGCGAAAAACTCCGGGTCTTCTTCCTTGATCGCAGCAGCCCAGCGCTCGTTGTTATCAATCAGATCCTGTAGTTCGTTCATGCTCTGCCGCCTCAAGATAGTCCGAAGTTATGACACCCGACCCCGGCTCGGGGTCACGTGGAAAATCTTCAGTCAACCAACGTACACGCCATCACCACCGCGTCTTCGCGTCCACCCACCGCAGGGTAGTAATCGCGACGGCGTCCGACCTCATTGAAACCATAACGCTCATACAGGCGGAAGGCCGCCCGATTGCTGTCGCGCACTTCAAGGAAACATTCCCGGGCCTCGGCCGCATGGGCCCGCGACATCAGGTGTTCGAGCAGGCGCAAACCCAGGCCACGGCCCTGGCTCTCCGGCTTGACCGTGATATTGAGCAGGTGCGCCTCATCGAGAATGATCTGCACCACGCCATGCCCGACCTGCTGGCTGCCTTCGAACATCAACCAGATCTGGTACTTGCCCAGGCCATCGAGGAAAATCCCGCGGGTCCAGGGATGGCTGAACGCCGCGTATTCGATCTTCAGGACCGCATCCAGGTCCGCCTCGGTCATCGGGCGAAAACTTACCGCATCACTCATCGTTACTTTTCCATCGCGCCATCAGCCGACGCATGGCTTGCCAGACATCAGCCTTGCGCTGTGGCTCATCCATCAATAATTCCAGACCGGGCAACGCCCAGGCCGATCCCAGGCCTTCGACCTGCAGTTCACGGTTATACGATTCGGCATTGGCTTCACCGGCAAAACGCACCGCCGGCAGGCCGATCAGCCACAGGCAGGCGCACTCGCCCTCTTCCCGACGGGCCTGGACAAAGCCCTGGACAAAGTCCCGCGCCGCATCCGGGCCCTGGTCGAGGTTGCCGCGTACCAGCAGCGGCCAGCGCACCGGCTCGCCGACAATCTGCGGGCTGTCCGGCAGCCCGGCGGCGCGCAGCATGTCCTTGAGCAACAGGTAGGCCGGGTCGCGACTCTGGAACGCCTCGCCTGTGGGTAACTCCACCAGCACCAGGCAACGCCCGGCGCGCAACAATTGCAGGGCGAAACGCGGCGGTGGGACCTGAACCGCCTTGACCGGGGCCGGTGCCTCTTCAACAGCGACCGCCGGCTTGCTTTCGGCGCGCTGGATCGGCGAGGGCCGTGGCACTTCGATCTTTGGCCGCTCGACGGGCCTGGCCACCGGTTCAGCGGCCTTGCTCGCCTCAGGCACGGGAGCCTGGACCTCGACCAACGGCTCCGGCTCGACAAACAACTCCGGCCGCGACGGCGCGGCGAACGGCAGTTCGGTGCGGGGCAGCCAGTGGACCACCTGCATGGCGGTCAGATAAGCGCGGCGGCGGGACTCGATAAGCAAAGGTCGGCCATCTGTGGATAAGTTGAAGCAGGGATTCTACCGCCCTTCGGCGAAGATCGCCCGCAGTTGATCGCAAGAACGCCAAGCCTCCGATCACCTGCGGGTCAATCAGGTGCTTGATGCAGTACAATCGCTCCTTTTAATTTGCCAACCAGCCGGCCTCTCCCATGATCGAACCCAAGCGCGTCTTGCGCGCCCTCGCCGAGCACTGGGCCCTTCTGGAGCCTCTGTGCGAACACTTCGACCAAGGCACCCTGAGCCTCGGTGAACTGCGCCAGCAACTGGCTGCCCAGCAGCTGGACAGCACGCCCCAGGACATCACCAGCCTGCTGGACGTGTGGATTCGCCTAGATATCCTGGTGCCCGTGGCGAAAAGCCCGAACCGTTTCGAGCTCAATGCCCAGATCCACGACTTCCTCGCCTACCTGCGCCGCGAACACCGCCTGGGCCTGTGCCTGGAGATCGAAGCCTACCTGCGCCACCTCGAGCGCCTGGCCGGTTACATTCAGGACGCCTTCGATATCCGCGACGGCAACGACCTGGCCCGCCAGTTGCGCCTGCTCGACATGCGCGTGCGTGATGTCCTGAAAAAGCTCGCCAACGACGAACAGGCCCTGGTGGCCGTCGCCGAACGGGCCAAGACCAGCGACCGGCAGATCCCGCTGCGCCAGCGTTACGCCGAGGTCCTCGCGACCTGGGACGAATACGTCGAGCCGATGATCCAGCTGGTGAACGCCGACGGCGCCTTCGAACAGGGCGTGCGCAAGGTCGAGAACGTGCTGTTGCGCATGCTCAGCGAACAGCAACGTCTTGGCCACCTGGTGGACGACGACATGCTGCTGCGCACCCATGCGCGGATCCTGGAAATGCAGACCAGCGCCCAGTTGACCCTGCGCCATGCCCGCGAACTGCTGCTGCCGCTGCGTGAAGAAGCCCGCCGGCACAACGCCGTGACCCGTGGCGCGGCCCTGGCCCTGTCGGTGATCCGCCGCAAAGGGCTGGACGCCGTGCCGCAAGCGGCGATGCCGATGTTCACCCGCCCGCAAAGCACCTTTCTCGGCAGCTCCGGCCAGGTCGAGGCCTATGTCTACGCCCTGGCCCGCTTCGAAGCCAAGCCGTCGCGTTTCCCCAAGGCGCACAAGTCGTCCAAGGGCGGCGAGTCGCCACGGGCGCCGCGCACGGTCAAGGAAATGCTCGAACGCTGCAGCGACGCCCTGCCGATGCCGGACCTGATGAGCTGGCTGCTGGAGCAGGAACCGGACGGCGCCACCGACGAATTGCTCTACTGGTTCTCGCGCCTGTCGCGGGAAAAACGTTTCCAGCGCGAGCGCCTCGAACGCCGCGACTACCACACCCAGGAGCACCAGGTCAGCCTGCGCTCCTTCGCCCTGCTCTCGCGTGTCGAAGAAGCCGGCGAAAATTCCGCGAGCACACCCCATGCATCTTGATCTTTCCGAACTGTCCCAGCTGGCGCCGATCTTTCGCGAGCTGTTCAAGGGTTACCACGTCAGCCGCCGCGACCCGGAGCTGTACGCCCAACTGTCCAACTGCCAGGACCAGTACCGCACCCTGTTCAAGGCCCTGGGCTTCGAGCTGGTCTGCGACACCCGTGGTTTCTACTACTTCGTCCCGGACAATGCCGCCGCCCAGGTGAACAAGACCGCCCAGCGCCTGGCGCTGTTCACCTTCATCCTGGTGGAACACCTCGCCGACCAGGGCCGCGACCCGGTGGCCGTGCTCGATGGCGGCAGCCTCGGTCGTGACGAACTGCCGTCGCTGCTGGAGAAATACCGCGACCTGTTCGTCCAGGCCGAAGTCACCACCCAGGAAGAGCTGGAAGAGAAGATCATGCGCCGCATGACCCAGCTCGGCTTCGCCCTCGAAGAACCCGGCCTGTTCCGCTTCCTGCCACCGATGCACCGCTTCCTCGACGTCTGCCTGTCGGTCCAGCAGGACCGCGACATGGCCGCCAGCCTGCACAGCGTGCTGCCGTTGCCGACGCCGGTGCTGGTGGATGACGACAGCGACGAAAAATTGCTGGAAACCGATGACCCGCTGGACCTCAGCGAATTCGTCGAGCCCACCGAAGAAAGTGAAGAAGACGCGCTGGCCCGGGCCATTGCCGCCGAGCAACAGGAGATGGACGCATGAGCCAGGAACGCTACGGTATTCGCCGCTTCGCCCTGCTGAACACCGCCGGCTACAGCCTCGGCCTGTTTCCCCTGGAACATCCGCTGTCGGTGTACGGCGCGAACAACCTGGGTAAATCGGCCTCGATCAACGCCTTGCAGTTCCCGATCCTGGCGCGCATGTCGGACATGAGCTTCGGCAAGTACAGCCTGGAACAGTCGCGGCGCTTCTACTTCGCCAGCGACACCAGCTACATCCTCGTCGAGGTCGCCCTGCCCCACGGCCCCCACGTGATCGGTGTGGTCGGACGCGGCCCGGGCGGTGGTTTCGGCCACCAGTTCTTCGCCTATGCCGGACGCCTGGACCTGGCGCATTACCAGAAGGACGACACCTGCCTGCGCCAGAAGGAACTGTTCAACAACCTTGAGCGCAACGGCCTGAAAGCCTACGAGCTCAAGCCCGATGAACTGCGTCGGCTGCTGGTCGGCGGTCATACTTCGATTCCGCTGGACCTGACGCTGATCCCGCTGCGCTCCACCAGCGAACAGAGCCTGAAGACCTTCCGCGCGCTGTTCATCAACCTGCTGCACATGCGCGAGATCACCGCCGCCAAGCTCAAGCAACTGTTCCTCGATGCCTTCGAACACAGCCTGCGCTCCGGCAGCGTCGACTATATCGCCGCCTGTGAGGAAGCCTTCCGCGACGTGCGGCGCATGGAGCAGGACTACAACGCCATGGTGGCCGCCGGCCCCCTGGTCGAGGCGCTGGCCTCGGGGGTACGCCAGCGCGATGTGCTACGCGGCAAACTGCACCGTATTTCACCGCTGCTGGACTCGTTGCTCGGTACCTGGTCGGACTATGCCGGTGCGCGCAAGGAAGAGCTGCTGATCCAGTCCGAGCATTACCGCAATGAACAGGACGCCCTGCAGAACGACCAGCGCAGCAGCACCCAGGAGCTGATGCGCCTGGAGCGGGAAATCAGCGACCTGCAACGCTGGCTCGGCGAGCTGTCGGTACTCAAGAATCGCTTCGCCCTGGTCAACGATGTGAAGGTGCTGGAGCAGCAACTGCTGGCGGCCAAGGATGCCCACGACGAACTGGCCGGCGCCCTGGCCCAGTCCCGGCAGTTCAGCGCCGAGGACCTGGAAGAACGTCTGCGCGACCTGGAAAAACGCCTGAAGTCGGTGAAACAGCAACTCGATCACGCCGACAACAACAGCTATGCACGGCTGCGCGAAGAGTTCTCGCAACAGGATGTCGAGCGCCTGATGCGCCTGTTCAATAGCGCCCTGTTCAGCCTGCCCCTGGGCGAGCACGGCATTGCCCTGGACGAGGAAGGCGAGTGGGTCAAGTCCATGGAACTGATCCTCGACGGCTTCAAGGGCGAGCGTTTCGAAGTGCCGGGCCTGTCCATCGACCTGTCCCATATCGAGCCGCCGGCGCTACAAGCTCTGGCCGATCGTGCTGCATTGCGTGACCAGAAAGAGCGCCTGGAGAAAGAGCTCAAGCAACTGAAAACCCAGCAGGCCGTCGCCGCCGACCGGGCCGCGAGCAAGACCCAGACCGAAGCGCTGTACCAGCAGGTGCTGGATGCGCAGAAAGCCCTGGAAGACTTCCGCCGCGCCCAGACCCTGAGCGCCGAGGAAGGCGACAAGCTGGAACAGTTGGCCCAACTGGAAGGCGCGCAGGATGAACTGAAGCGCTCCAGCGATGCCTTCACCGAACGCGTCCAGCAGCTGTCGGCCAAGCTGCAACTGGTGGGCCGGCAGATCGGCGATATGGAAGCCAAGCAGCGCACCCTCGACGACGCCCTGCGCCGTCGCCAGCTGCTGCCGGCCGACCTGCCGTTCGGCACGCCGTTCATGGATCCGATAGATGACTCCATGGACAACCTGCTGCCGCTGCTCAACGACTACCAGGACAGCTGGCAGGGCTTGCAGCGGGCCGATGGGCAGATCGATGCGCTCTACGCCCAGGTGCGTCTCAAGGGCGTGGCCAAGTTCGACAGCGAGGACGACATCGAGCGCCGCCTGCAACTGCTGATCAACGCCTATGACCACCGCACCGACGAAGCCCTGACCCTGGGCAAGGCCCGCCGTGCGGCGGTGACCGATATCGCCCGGACCCTGCGTAATATCCGCAGCGACTACGACAGCCTGGAACACCAGCTGGCGCTGTTCAACCGCGAGATCAACAAGCGCCAGGTCTCCAACCTGCAGAGCTTCCGTATCGTGCTGGCGCCGAACAAGGACGCGCTCAAGCATATCGACCAGATCATCCACAGTGCCGGCCAGTACGAGGAAGGCGAAACCCTGTCGGTGTTCGACCTGAGCCAGAGTGCCGACCAGGACAACAAGAACGAAGAGGCCAAGGAATACCTGGCGCGGCTGGTGGCGGCAAACCACAACCAGCTGGGCTTGAAGGACCTGTTCGAGCTGGCGTTCGAGATCACCAAGGTCAACGGACAGCCGGTGATCCACACCGATATCGACGGCGCGGCGTCCAACGGGACGACCATGACCATCAAGGCGCTGACCAACATGTACCTGTTGCTGCACCTGATGGACCGCGACCAGGCCGGGCGCGTGCGTCTGCCGTACTACCTCGACGAGGCCGCGGACATCGACGAACGCAACCAGGCGGCGCTGCTGGAGACCAGCCTGCAACTGGGCTTCGTGCCGATCCTGGCGAGCGTGAAGCCGCAGGTCTCGGCGCATGTGGCCATCGACCTGGAAGGCGGCAGCGGGCCGAACGGGATCTATATCGACGAAGCGGACTGGAAGTACATCCGCCGGCACGATGAGGTCCGGGCAACGGTGCCGAGCGAAGCGGCGGAACCGGAGCTGGACGAGGTCTGACTCCAGAAGCTGGAAAGCAAAAGGCCGCGATCATCGATCGCGGCCTTTTCATTTTGGCGGGAGAAATACTGTCGCCCCCTGTAGGAGCCAGCTTGCTGGCGATGAGGCCAGTGAGCCTTGCATCGCCTGACCAGCCGTCATCGCCAGCAAGCCCTACAAAGGCGATGCTATTTACCGAGGCTGATCTTCGGTGCCCAGGTCAGCCACTCATCCTCGAACTTGTCGAACAGCGGGAAGGTCTGCAACGGCCGCGCCGCCGCGCCCATGCGCTCGCCATCCGGCGTGGCAAAGGCAATCCCGCCCTGGATCAGCGTCTCCAGCGACTCGGTCCGCACCGTCGCGCCTTTGAACAAGCCGAAGTCGACACCAAACCCGCTGGTGTTCCAGAACCGGCTGCCGGTGTGCACCAGCGATGCATAACGGGGCTCGATCAGGATATGGATCAACACCCGGTCGGCGGTCGCTCCCAGCTCATACCCGGTCACCTTGCCCACCGTCACCTCGCGGTAGGTCACCGGCACGCCTTCCTTCAGCGAACCACGTCGCGCGGCGCTCAGGGTCAGGCTCAACCCGGCTTGCGGCACCGCCGCATCCGGCGGTTCCTTGAGCGCGACAAAATCCTTCTGCACCCCGAGTTTCTTCGTTGCCGGCTGCACTTCGAGGTACTGCCCGGTAACCAGGGTTTCCAGGTTGGCGGTCTTGATCAGGCCCAACTCCGGCTTCACCACCCAGAACTGGCTGCCGACCCGGGCGATACGCTCCGGCACTTCGGTAATCCGCGCCGACAGCAACACCGATTGCAGGTCATCGCTCAGGTCGACACTTTCGATCTTGCCCACATCCAGGCCTTTGAAGCGGATCGGCGTGCCACTACGCAGGCCGTCGGCGCGATCGACCCGAATGGTGATCAGGGTACCTTGCTGCTGCGCCTCGTCATGGTTGGGGAACAGGCGGAAACGCGGAATGCGTTTTTGCAACGGGGCTTTGTCCAGTGGGGTCTCGAAGGCGATACCACCGGCCATCAGGCTTTGCAGCGATTCACTCTTCACCTGGATACCACCGGTCAGGCCACCGCTGAGGGTGATGCCACTGGCGTTCCAGAAACGGCTCGAAGCGTTAACCAGGTTTTCATATTCCTTCTCGATATGGACGCCGATAATCACTTGCTTGCGCGTGCGGGAGAACTGGTAGCTCTGTACCGAACCGACTTTCACCTGGCGGTAGAGCACCGGGCTGCCGACATCCAGGGAACCCAGGTTGTCGGTGAACAGCACCATGTGCAGACCCGGCGAGCGCAGATCCAGAGGCGGCGCCTTGGCCCGGGCCTCGAACTCACGCTGCGGGTGACCGCCTTTGTCGCCGGGGCGAATGGCGATGTAGTTGCCTTTGACCAGGGCCTCGATCCCGGTGATACCGGCCAGGGAAATCGACGGCTTGACCACCCAGAACTGGGTACCGTCCACTAGGTAATCCTCGGCCAGCGGATCGAGGGTCAACTCGGCGTTGGCGCTGGTCAGGTCGGGGTCGATCTTCAGGGTTTTCAGGCTGCCGACCTGGATACCTTTGTACATCACCGGCGTACGCCCGGCCTGCAGTCCTTCGAAGTCGCTGAGTTTCACCTTGACGCGGATCCCGGCCTGGGCAGCGTCGAAATCCTCATAAAGGCGGAACGGCAGGCTCGGGTCGGTGGGCGGGCTGTCCTTGCGATTCTCCGGCGTGGCGAAGGCGATACCGCCGGCGACGATGCTCGCCAGGGACTCGCTGCGCACCTTCACCCCGGACAAATTGGCGTCGATGCTGATGCCGCTGGCGTTCCAGAAACGCGTGTGTTTACGCACCAGGTTGGCGTAGGTCGGCTCGATAAAGACCTTGAGCTCGACCATATTCTGGTCCGCCGAGAGTGCATAGCTTTTGATCTGGCCGACCTGGATCTGCTTGTAGAACACCGGGCTGCCACGGTTCAGGGAGCCCAGGCGGTCGGCCTTGATGGTGATATGCAGGCCCGGCTTGAGGTCCGACAGCGGCGGCTCCTGGTTCAACGCCTTGAACCTGCGCTCCGGTTCGCCATCCCCGGGACTGACCGCGATGTAGTTGCCGGACACCAGGGTATCCAGGCCGGTGATCCCCGCCAGGGTCACGCTTGGCTTGACCAGCCAGAAGCGGGTATTGGTGCGTAGGGACGACTCGACATCCTTGTTCATCTCGATGGTGGCGACGACCCCCTTGGTGGAGCCTTCGACATCCAGGCTCAGGCCCTTGACCTTGCCGATGGGCATGCCCTTGTAGACGATCTCGGTCTTGTTGGCCTGGATGCCCTCGCCGCTTTCGAAGCGCACCTGGATTTCGATGCCGCTCTGGCTGTAGGCACGCCAGCCGAGCCAGCCGCCGATGATCAGGGCAATCAGCGGCAGGACCCAGACGGCCGACCAGTTCGAGGCCGGACGGGTTTTGGCTTTTGGCAAATCACTCATGGTCGTCGTCCGACTCCGTGTTGTCCCAGATGAGTCGGGGATCGAAGGTTACTGCGGCAAGCATCGTCAAGATCACCACACTGGCAAAGGCTATCGCGCCGAGATTGGCTTCGACGCTGGCAATTCTTCCAAAGTTCACGACCGCCACCAGAATGGCGATCACAAAGATATCCAACATTGACCAGCGGCCAATGAACTCGATAAAGCGGTACATGATGATCCGCTGCCGGGCCGACAGCGGCTGGTGGCGCTGCACCGAGAACAAGAGCAGGGCGATGCCCACCAGTTTGAACGTCGGTACCAGAATACTGGCGACAAAAACCACGGCGGCAATGGGAAACATACCGTGCTGCACCAGGGTGATGACACCGGACATGATGGTACTGGGATCGCCCTTGCCCAGGGAACTGACGGTCATGATCGGCAACATATTGGCCGGGATATAGAGAATCGCCGAGGTCAGCAGCAAGGCCCAGGTACGCATCAGGCTGTTGGGGCGCCGTGGGTGCACAGCCGCGCCGCAGCGGGTACAGACCTGCTCGTCGCTGTCCTCTTCCTGGCGGTTCAACTCGTGGCATTCCGTACAGATCAGGATGCCTGCATCAATCGCCCGCATGTTCGTCCTCTCCCGATAACGCCTGCCAGATCTGGTGGGGCGACATGACCACCTCCAGCATTACTTGGACCAACAGCAAACCGACAAAGCAGGCCAGGCCCAATCCGAGGCTCAGCTCCGCCAGGTCGGCGAGT
Source organism: Pseudomonas sp. MWU12-2319 (assembly GCF_023242525.1). Taxonomy (NCBI): domain Bacteria; kingdom Pseudomonadati; phylum Pseudomonadota; class Gammaproteobacteria; order Pseudomonadales; family Pseudomonadaceae; genus Pseudomonas; species Pseudomonas sp. MWU12-2319. The sequence goes on along the minus strand of NZ_JALJES010000011.1, from coordinate 714 downwards.
TTGACAATCGCCACCAGCACGCCCATGAGATAGACCTCAAGCATGCCCCAATCGCGCAGGTGGTGGTAAATGCGGTACAGCAACAAGCCATAGCTGCGCCCGATATCCCAGCGAATGCTCAACAGCACGGCCAACTGGCAGAGCAGCTTGAGCAAAGGGATACCCATGCTGCACAGGAACACCACCACGGCGATGCCGGACATGCCGGTATGGTAAAGGCCCAGTACGCCGCTCCAGACCGTATCGTCGGAAGTCCGGCCCAGAAGATTGAGCTGCATGATGGGTAAAAAGTTCGCCGGGATGTACAACAGCAGTGCGGCGAGCACCAGGGCCAGGCTACGTTCGACGACATTGTGCCGATGGGCGTAGAGCTCGTAGCCGCAGCGTGGGCACTGGGCTTTTTCGCCAAGGCCAAGCTGGGGCTTGCGCATCAGCAGGTCGCACTCGTGACAGGCCACCAGCGTGTCCAGGGGAAGTTCCGACACCTTTGAAGGGTCAACCGGATCCGGCATAAATGGGCTCAGGTTCTGTAAAAGACGGGGGCTATTCTAGTGTTCCGGCTCAAAAATAACCTTGTCAATTTGTCAGGAAACGGTCTGCATTCTCGTATGCTCCCGGCTTGCCGGCGATGAGGCCCGCGAGTCTTGCGACATTTCCGGCGCCACAAAAACAAAACCCCAACTGCTTTCGCAATTGGGGTTTCGGAATTTAATC